>JAJBUU010000006.1 GCA_020860205.1 Oscillospiraceae bacterium
AAATCAACTATATTAAATTACAATAATGAAATTTTCGATTTTCAATAAATTACCTATATTTCCAGAAACAAGCGAAGTAAAATCAAATGCTGTTACCCAGTCTGGCTGGCAATTTTGTTGTTGACATATGACACAAAATGAGGTATGATGGAAACCAGAGGTGAGAGGATGCCAAGACCAACAAAATGCAGGAAGGTGTGTCATTTTCCGCGGACGCAGGAATTTTACCCCGTGCAGGATGCAGCGGAGCGCGAGCTGGTCGTTATGACGGTGGATGAGTACGAAACGATACGCCTGATTGACCGGGAGGGCTTGTCGCAGGAGGCGTGCAGCGAGCGGATGCAGATCGCGCGTACGACCGTGCAGAAAATCTACGAAACCGCGCGAAAAAAGCTCGCGGATGTCCTGGTGGATGGTCGGCCACTGAAAATTGAGGGCGGCGAATATCGCCTTTGCAATGGACAGGGAGGGTTCCACGGATGTGACCGATGCGATAAGCGGCGGTTATATCAGCTTCACCAGAACACAAAGGGAGAACATATGAAACGGATCGCGGTCGCTTACGAAAACGGAATGATTTTTCAGCACTTTGGACACACGGAGCAGTTCAGGCTCTACGATGCGGAAGGGGGCGTTGTCGTGTCCACCAGACTGCTTGCCGCTGGCGGCAGCGGTCATGCGGCGCTTGCGGAGCTTTTGCAGGGCGCAGGTGTGGATGCGCTGATCTGCGGCGGCATCGGCGGCGGCGCAGTCTCCGCGCTGAATGCTGTGGGTATCCGGCTGTATGCCGGAGCTTCCGGTGATGCGGACGCGGCGGTGGTCGCGCTGCTTGCGGACAAGCTGAGCTATGACCCCGCTGCGCGATGCAGCCGCCACGGGGAACACCACGGCGCAGACTGCGGCGGTCACGGCTGCGGGGAACCGCATGAACCGGCCTGATCGCCTGCCGCCGCGTCAGACCGTATGAGGAAACGGAGGATGCAGCATGAAAATTTCTTTGAATCCGGACGAAAAAATCGTTCAAACTGTAAAGGAGGGCCTGCGGCGCACCGGCGGCTACTGTCCGTGTCGGCTGGAGCGCACGGAGGACACCAAATGTATGTGCCGGGAATTCCGTGATCAGGTGGCGGATCCGGACTATGAGGGCTTTTGCCACTGTTATCTCTATTACAAATCAAAATGAAAGGAAACTACAAAAGCTATGACAAAGGAAATCACGCGCGATAATTTTGAAACTGAAGTGCTGCGCGCCGATACGCCCGTCCTGCTGGACTTCTGGGCGTCATGGTGCGGCCCCTGCCGGATGCTCTCTCCCGTTGTGGACGAGCTTTCGGAGGAATATTCCGGAAAAATCATGTTTGGCAAGGTCAACGTCGATGAGCAGCCGGAGCTGGCCGCCGCCTATCGCGTCCGGAGCATCCCAACGCTGATTTATTTCAAGTCCGGCGAGGTGATGGAAACCTCCGTCGGCGTTGTCCCGAAGGACGAAATTGAAAAAATGTTCTGCTGAGGAAGCGCCACAGGATTGGAGCTGCGCCGCAAGGCAAAGGAACCCTGCGCAGAAAAAAAACAGTGGGAGCGCTGCAAAGAAAAAATGCGGCGCTCCCGTTCGATTTATTGTGGATGTGAATCACAGCCATGCCGCAGGGCGGCGGTTGCCGAAGGTAAAACAGGCTTCACGGCTGCGAAGGTGGTCGCCGCTCCAGCGTCGCCGACATTTTGTCCGGCAGCGCGGCGTGCATCGTTTGCAGCAGGGCGCAAAAGGCCGGGACGTTCAGCGGCGCGGGCTTGCAGACCAGCTCAAATTGGAGGCGGTTCAGGCGGGTGTAGCAGCCGGTTTCGCAGAAACCGCAGCGCAGATAAAACGCCTTGCGCCGGAGCCGCTGGGACTGGTTTTCTGCCGTTGGGTCGGGCGGCTCAAAGTCCAGCGTGAGCTGCAGATCGGGGTAAAGCGCAGCCAGCGCCCGCAGCGCCGCTGCACCATAGCCGCGCGAGCGCTCCGCCCGCGCCACCGCAAGATAGAACACATAGCCAACACCCTGTCCGCGGGTGAACAGCAAAAAGCCCACCAGCTCCGCATCGGCATAGATCCCCAGCATCGCGGAATCCGTGCGGGCGGCGTAGCGGAACATCTCCGGCACTGAAAGCTGCTCCTCAGATGGGAATGCATCCCGGTTGATTTTTTCCAACTTGTCCAGCTCTGCCGTATCCGGCGCGAGCTGGCACAGCGTGACAGTCGGTTCCTTCATCGCAGCCTCCCCAGGTAGCCCTCCAACAGCAGCGACGCGGCCACCGCATCCACGTTTTTGCGGTGCTGTTTGGTTTTGCGTCCGTTGTCGCGCAGGATCGCGTGCGCCTCGATGCTGCTGCGGCGCTCGTCCCAGAGTACAGCGTCCAAACCGGTTTCCGTCTTGAGCAGCGCAGCAAATTCACGGCTGAGCGCGGCGCGCGGCCCTTCGCTGCCGTCCATGTTGCGCGGCAGTCCCAGCACCAGTGTGCCGACATTGCGCGCCTGTACCTCCGCAGCGATGCGCGCCGCCGCACGCGCCATGTCCCGTTCATGCAGCGTGAACGCCTCGCCGCAGATGCTGCACAGCGCGTCCGAAACTGCGATGCCGATGCGCGCGTCCCCATAATCAATCGCCATGACCCGCATTGTGCGGTCACACTCCTTCCAGTCCAAAATATTCCAAAAGCTCTCCCGCCAGATACAGCGACCCGGCGGCGCAGACCACGCCGTCCGCGCCAGCGGCGGCGCGCGCCGTTTCCACCGCGTCCGGCAGCGATGGGCGGATAAAAACGGGCTTGTCAGGAATGCGCGCGCCCAGCGCCGATGCAGAAAGGGCGCGCGCACTCTCCGGCGCGGTGCAGACCACCGCGTCCGCGCATGGAACGATGCGGGAGAGAAAACCGTCCGCGTCCTTGTCCGCAAGCATTCCCAGCAGCAGCACCCGGCGGCGGTTCGGATAATAGCGGAGCAGACTCTCCGCCTGTACCGCCGCGCACTGTGGGTTGTGCCCGCCGTCTACGATGAAGTCCGGCGCGCGCGCGACGCGCGAGAACCGGGCAGGCCAGCGCACCGATGCAAAGCCCCGCGTCAGCGCCGCGTCCGGAATATCCCAGCCCTGCGCCTGCAGCAGAGCGAGCGCTTCCAGCGCCGTGGCGGCGTTGCGCACCTGAAAGTCCCCCGGCAGCGGGAGCGCCAGCGGCGCGCCGCCGCGATAACGAAATGTCTGCCCGTCTGCGCCGTCCGTCAGGCGTTCGATTTGCGAAAAATCCGCAACGTGCAGCGCCGCGCCGCGCGTCCGGCAGGTGTCGGAAAACACCGCCAGCACGTCGGGCTCCTCCGGCTGGTAGAGCGCCACGGGACGACCGGGCTTGATGATACCGGCCTTTTCCGCAGCAATTTGTTCCAGTGTGTCGCCCAGAAGCTGTGTGTGATCCAGACCAATGGCGCAGATCACGGCGCACTCCGGCGCGGCGATGACATTGGTCGCGTCAAAGCGTCCGCCCAGACCGGTTTCCAACACAACGATGTCACAGCCGCTTTGCGCAAAGCAGTACAGCGCGGCGGCGGTCGTCCGGTCAAACATCGTCAGCGGCAGCGCGACGCGCCGTTCCGCGCGGCGAACCTCCGTGATTGCGGCGGTCAGCGTCGCGTCCGAAACGCAGCGTCCGCCGATGCGGATGCGTTCGTTGAAACGCCGGAGATGCGGTGAGATGTAAAGCCCTGTGTGTATGCCGGCGGCGCGCAGGACGGATTCCAGCAGCGCGCAGACGCTGCCCTTTCCGTTCGTCCCCGCAACATGGACAAAGCGCAGCCCGTCCTGCGGGTCGCCCAGCGCGTGAAGCAGCGCGCGCACGGGCGCAAGCGTGGGCACGCGTCCCGGCGGCGCGGGCGTGTTGATATATGTGATTGCTTCCTCGTAAGTCATTTCCGACCTCATGTCATACGGTTTTTCAGGACAGACAGTCAGGAAGCGCTGATTCGATTACTCCCGGCGCCCGGACTGCGCCTTTTATGCAGTCCCCCGTTGCAAAATCCCGGAGGATCACCCGCAAGGGGGATGTCTGCGTCCGGCGGCGCGCCTGTTCCTGCGGCTTCATGCCCCGGTTTGTGCAAAATCCGCCCGTCCAGCCATTCGGAGCCATTGGATCAGCGTTCCCCTGAAAATCCAGTATAACACGCGGCGTCGGTTTTGTAAAATTGATTTTTGGACTTGGGGGAGGAACGGGAATATCTGGTTTTGCGAAAAAAACAGTTGACCGCAGGGAAAAGCTGTGATATAGTAATGATTACCTGTCGGCGGACGGGCGGTTTTGCTGCGCAAAAATGCCAGAACAGCGCGCGACTGTATGTCCGGAAAATCCCGAACAGGGAGGCATGGTTCCTTTCGCGGAACCCGAAAAACAATAAGGAGGTGCCGAATTTATGGCTGCAGATGCAAGAGTCAAAATTACGCTGAGATGCAATGAGTGCAAGCAGAGAAACTACAACACGATGAAGAACAAGAAGAATACCTCTGATCGTGTCGAGTTGAAGAAGTATTGTCGTTTCTGCCGCAAGCATACCGTGCATACCGAGACGAAGTAAGCTTCAGAAAGGACGAATTGAGCTTTATGGCGAAAGAAAAAGCGGTTACGACCAGCACAAACGCTGTGAAAAAAGAGGACGTAAAGAAGCTTTCCTTCCCGAAGCGGGTCGCCAAATGGTGGCGCGAAATGAAGAGCGAGCTGAAAAAAGTCGTCTGGCCCAGCCGGAAGCAGGTTGTGAACAACACGATCGTCGCGCTTGTGGTGATGTTTGTCGCAGCAATCGTGATCTGGGGGTTTGACGAGATCGCACAGGCGATTGTAAAAGCCGTCATTACGCTGGTAGGGTAACGCAGCATGGCGGAAACGGCAAAATGGTATGTCATCCACACTTACTCCGGCTATGAAAACGCAGTCGCCGCCGCTATTCTGAAGGCGGCGGAGAACCGTAAAATGCAGGACCTGATCCAGGAGGTCAATATCCCGATGGAGAAGGTCACGGAGCGTACCGACGATGGGGAAAAAACCGTGGAACGCAAGGTTTTCCCCGGCTATGTCCTTGTCAAAATGATCCTGACGGATGAGAGCTGGCATCTGATCCATAACGTCAGGGGCGCGACCGGCTTTGTCGGAAGCGAGGGAAAGGCGATCCCGCTGACCGAGCAGGAGATTTACGCGCTCGGCGTGGAACACAGGGAGATCGTCGTCGGTTACAGTGTTGGCGATACCGTAAAGGTGACAGACGGCCCGCTGGACGGCTTTCTGGGTACCGTGGAAGAACTCGACGCGGAAAAAAATCTGGTCCGTGTGTGCGTCTCCATGTTTGGCAGGGAGATGCCGGTAGAGCTGGAGCTCGACCAGGTCGAGCCGGCTCAGGAATAATGATTTGGAGGTGTGCTTCAAGTGGCACAGAAAATAGTTGGTTACGCAAGATTTCAGGTTCCTGCAGGCAAGGCGACGCCCGCTCCCCCTGTAGGCCCCGCCCTTGGTCAGTTTGGCGTGAATATCGGCCAGTTTACCAAGGACTTTAACGAACGCACAAAGAACGACGCGGGGATGATGATCCCGGTCGTCATTACCGTTTATGCAGACCGCAGCTTTACCTTTATCACCAAAACGCCCCCGGCGGCGCTGCTGATCAAGAAGGCCTGCAACATCGAAAAGGCGTCCGGCGTCCCGCAGCGGGACAAGGTCGCCACCATCAGCAAGGAAGATGTGCGCAAAATCGCCGAGCAGAAGATGCCCGACTTAAACTGCACCGATATCGAGTCCGCCATGCGTATGATCGCCGGCACCTGCCGCAGCATGGGCGTCGTCGTCGGAGACTGAAGGAGGGCTTGAAAGAAAATGTTCAGAGGAAAGAATTATAAAGAGAGCGCAAAGCTCATTGACCGCACGGTACTCTATGATGCGAAGGACGCCTTTGAGCTGGTCTGCAAGACCGCAAAGGCAAAGTTTGACGAAACCGTGGAGCTGCACGTCAAGCTCGGCGTGGATGGCCGTCACGCGGACCAGCAGGTGCGCGGCGCCATCGTTCTGCCAAACGGCACCGGCAAGTCCGTCCGTATCCTTGTGTTCTGCAAGGAGGACAAGGTGGATGAGGTGCTGGCCGCGGGCGCGGATTATGCCGGCGGCATGGAGCTGGTGGAAAAAATCCAGAAGGAAAACTGGTTTGAGTTCGATACCGTTATCGCCTCGCCCGATATGATGGGTACCGTGGGACGTCTTGGTAAAGTGCTCGGCCCAAAGGGGCTGATGCCGTCTCCCAAGGCCGGAACCGTCACGCCGAACCTTGTCGCCGCCGTGCAGGAGGCGAAGGCCGGTAAAATCGAGTACCGTCTGGATAAGACGAACATCATCCACTGCCCGATCGGAAAGGTCAGCTTTGGTGCGGACAAGCTCTATGAGAACTATGCCGCGCTGATTGCCGCCATCATCAAGGCCAAACCCACGGCTGCGAAAGGCCAGTACATCCGTACCTGCGTCACCGCATCTACGATGGGTCCCGGCGTCAAGATCAACGCGAACAAGCAGATTTGATCTCCAACCGGCAAAAAAAGAGCGCTCATCGGGCGCTCTTTTTTTGCACCGTGCGCCATTTTTGTCAAAAATGATGCATATTTCCCGTAAAATAGACCATTGGCGCCGCCGCATAAATGCGCCTGACGGTTCTCTTCTGTCAGAACGGCTGAAATCCACAGAGACTCCCTGCACTTTTGCGCCTTGTTCTGACGCAAAGTTTCCCGCCGGTCACGCTGACCGGATTGTGTGTTGCCAATCGTGCGGCGGCGGAGCGCCGTTTTGACAGAGAGATATAAGAGATATATAAATAAAAAGCAGTAGAAAGGGAAAGCGGATATGAAGCTGTTTGGGAATCGCCGCGGAAGCAGCCACGAAAAGCCGGGGCATATCAGGAAAAACACAGAAAAGATGCCGGACGGCAGGGAAATCGAGCTGTCTGAAATTCACTCCGCTCCGGCGGACCGGGCGGAGACGCCGGAAAAGCTGCCCTTCTGGCACGCAATTTGGAAAAACCGCAAGCTGCGCCGCGCGCTGATCATCATCGGCGCGGTGGTCCTGGTGCTGCTGGCCGTGGTGGTGGCTTACGCCATATGGGAGCAGCCGCCGGATATCGCCGTTTCGACCACACCCCCGGCAGTGAGCGAAACGCCGGACGCAGCGCAGCAGACCGCAGCCGCCGATGCGGATGAGGAACCCACAGATGAGGAAGCGGACGATGCGGACGCACCTGCCGTCGCGCTCTCCACGGAAGCGCGCAGGGACGGCGTTTACACTGTGCTGCTTGTCGGCGTGGACTATGCCAGCAGCAGCACCGATACGATCATGGTCGTGTCCTTCGACACGGTGAACCATAGCATCAGTTGCACCAGCATCCCGCGCGATACGCTCATCAACATCAGTTGGGCGAATACGCCGAAGAAAATCAACGCCGTTTATCCCGGCTATATCAATTCCGGCAAGAGCGGCATCGACGGCCTGAAGGAACACGTCAAAAACCTGCTCGGCTTTGAGGTGGACAGCTACGCGGTGGTCTATTTGCAGGCCGTGGAGGACGTGGTGGACGCGATCGGCGGCGTGTGGTACGACGTGCCGCAGGATATGTATTATTCCGACCCCGCGCAGGATTTGTATATCAATATTTCTGCGGGCTATCAGCTCCTGAGCGGCTCGGACGCGCTGAAGCTCTGCCGCTTCCGCAACGGCTATGCCGGCGGCGATTTGCAGCGCATCTCCGTGCAGCAGGATTTCCTGATGGCGGCGGCCAGCCAAATCCTCTCGCTCGGCAATATCTCCAACCTGAACAGCCTGATCAGCGCAATGCTGGAGAATGTGGAAACCGATTTGAGCGCTGCGAATATCGCGTGGTTTGCCCGCCAGTTCTTAAAGTGCAGCAGCGAGGACGTGACGTTCCAGACCATGCCTTACGATTCCAGCAGCACCATCAACGGCGTCAGCTTTGTCAGCATCGACATTGACGCATGGCTGGAGATGGTGAATGATTCCATCAATCCTTATGAGGAAGATGTGACGAGCGCCCATGTCAACATCCTGACATGGAACGGCTCCACAGTCAGCTCCACGACCGGCACGGTCGCGGGCGGCGTAGATTCCTTCTATTGTATGTCCTGTACCAGCGCCACGGGACGGGCGGTTTATCATGCGCCCGGCGCGCATACTGTCGGCAGTACGAGCAGTACGAGCAGTACAAGCAGTTCCGGCAGTACAGCCAGCTCCGGCAGCACGGACAGCGCAGCGGAGGAGACGGAGGAGACGGCTGAATCGGAGGGCGAGAGCGGGGCGGAAACGTCTGCGGAAACGGAAATCGCCGTGCAAACGGAAACGGAGGCAGCAGCCGCGGATGCTGCTGTGGACACCGGAGACGAAGCAGACGCAGCGTAACACGCTTCTGCATCCTGACCGGTTCTGCGACAACGGGGCAGGGGCTCACTCCCACAGGAGCGGGACCCTGCCTGTTGCCGCAGCGGCGAATGAAAATCCGCAGCCACAGGCTCACAGGGATAACGAAAAACAGTCGCCGCCATGACCGATTTGAGATATTTCTTGACCGGAAAACGGATTGATGGTAAAATAGAAAAAACGAGGTCGCGTCCATCGGATCATGCGGTGCCGCCGGAAAGCGGGAGGGATTCTTTTGAAAAAAACAGAGCGGAAAAACAAACCGGTTTCCCCGATTTACGCTGTGGCTGTGGTCTGGATCGTCTGTTCGGCGGTCGCGCCGATTTATACCGTCGGGCGGTTCTTTTTCACGGCGCTGCTCTCGTTTGTCGTTTACTGCGCCGTGCGCGTGCTGGTGACCAAACGCCAGCAGGAGCGGGACAGAAAACAGGCGGAAGCGGCCTCCGCGCAGGCAAAAACGGAGCGCGAGACAAAACCAAAACCGAAGCAGGCCGAACCGCCAAAGCCGAAGTATCCGCCGGAGGTGCAGGCCATCGTGGACGAGGGCGAACGCGCGCACGGAGAGCTGGAGCGGCTTTATGCGTCCATTCCCGACCTTGCCATCAAGCGGAAGGTGCGCGAGATTATCGACGTTTCGGACAAAATTGTGGCAGACGCGGTGACAGACCCCAGCGACGTGCCGCAAATCAAGAAATTTCTGGACTATTATCTGCCGACCACCATCAAGCTGCTCAACGCCTATGACCGCATGGGCGCGCAGGGGATCGAGGGCGAAAATATCTCCGGTACGATGGAACGCATTGAAACGATGCTGGACAGCAGCATCGCCGCATTCAAAAAGCTGCTGGACAACCTCTTTCAGGATCAGGCGATCGACATTGAAACGGACATTGCGGTCATGAACACACTGCTCCGGCGCGAAGGGCTGTCCGACGAGGCCGGACTATAATGGAACAGGGAGCGTGAAAAGTCATGAATGAAACCAACAGCACGGACTATATCCCCAAGCTGACGCTGGATCCCGCAGGCGCGGCTGTGGCAGCCGCGCCGGAACCCGCGGCAAAGCCGCAGACGGCGGACGTTCCTGCGGAGCGCCCCGCACTGGAAAACCTTTCCGAAGCGGAGCAGGCCGCCGTTCGGGAGTTTGCCAGGCAAATCGACGTGACGAACGCAAGTCAGGTGCTTTCCTATGGCGCTGCGGCGCAGACGAATATCTCCAATTTTTCCTCCACCGCGCTGGGCAATGTGCGCAGCAAGGACCTTGGCGAGGTCGGCGGGATGCTCTCCGATTTGGTGGTGGAGCTGAAAGGACTGAATTTCCCGGAGGAGGAAAAGAAGGGTATCAGAGGACTTTTTAAGCGTGGCGCGAACAGCATCGCGTCGCTCAAGGCGCAGTACGACAAGGCGGAGGTCAACGTGGATCGCATTACCGCCGAGCTGGAAAAGCACGAGCGCACGCTGCTGAAGGACGTTGCCACGATGGACAAGATGTACGAGATGAACCTTGCCTATTTCAAGGAGCTGACAATGTACATCCTGGCCGGACAGCTCAAGTGCCAGGAGCTGCGGGAAACGGAGCTGCCCGCGCTGCAACAGAAGGCGCAGGAGAGCGGACTGCCGGAGGACGCGCAGGCCGCCAGCGACTTTGCCAACATGATCGGGCGCTTTGAAAAGCGTTTGCACGATTTGGAGCTGACGCGCATCATCTCGCTGCAAATGTCCCCGCAGATTCGCCTGATTCAGAATAACGACAGCCTGATGGCGGAAAAGATTCAAACCAGCATCGTCAACACGATCCCGCTTTGGAAATCCCAGATGGTGATGGCGCTCTCAATGGAGCACTCCAAACAGGCGATGGCCGCCCAGCGGGAGGTGTCCAATTTGACGAACGAGCTGCTGAAAAAGAACGCGGAGGCGTTGCATCAGGGCAGTGTGGATGTGGCGCGCGAGTCCGAGCGCGGCATCGTGGAGCTGGAAACCCTGCGCCACACCAACGAGGAGCTGATCAATACGCTGGAGGAGGTGCGCCAGATTCAGGAGGACGGTCGTGCGCGCCGCGCAGAGGCGGAGGCCGAGCTGGGACGCATCGAGGGCGAGCTGAAGCAGAAGCTGCTGGAGATCCGGGGATAAGCCGCGCCGGTGCAGTCGCGGCATGAAGCGGCGCGCAGACGTAATATTTACGGCAGCGCGCGGAGGTTCGTTTTGGTTTTGCGCGGGGGAACCCCGCTGTGGACGAAAGAAGGCGGACAATGAAATTTTTGAAAAATCGCACAGTCGCGTTTGCGATCACGGCGCTGGTCATCGTGGGCTGCCTGATTTATGGTATGGCTATGACGCGGTGGAACACGAATACAAGCATGATAGGGGAAACTGCGCCGGATCAGGCCATAATACCGGATACGGCGGGCAGCGACTACTGGATCAGCGATGAGGCCGGAGTACTCAGCACGGATACAAAGGACACCCTGTCCGCTTATAACGCCGCATGGGACGCGGGCTATTCCAGTGTCCTCGCCGTGGCAACGGTGGACAGCACAAACGGCGAGGATATTGAAGCCTACGCTTATGACTACGGCACGGACTGGGGACTTGGGCAAAACGATATGCTTCTGCTCCTCGCCATTGACGATAATGAATTTTATTTCATTTTGAGCGGTACGGAGGTCGTTCCGGACGAGCGTGTGGAAACGGCGTTTTACAGCGCATTCTATGACGCTTATGTGGACGGCGATTACGACGCAGCGTTCACCGGCTTCTTTGCGCAGATGGACACGGTATACGGCAGCTATGCCGGCTGGACCGGCTCGGCGGAGACTTATTATGCGCAGGGCGATCCGTCCGGCGGCGGGATTTCGCCGTTTGGGGCGGTGGTTTTGCTGGTGATCCTTTACTGGATCGTTTCCGCGATCGACCGCGCGCGCTATCGCCGCTGGTATGCACGCTATGGTACGCTGCTTGCGCCGCCGGTTTTTGTGCCGATTCTGTTCTGGCATCGTCCGGGCGGCACGTGGTTCCGTCGTATGGATGCGGCGGTACGCCGCCCGCCCGGCGGCCCGCGTGGCCCCGGTGGCCCCGGTGGTCCCGGCGGATTTGGTGGCAGCGGCTTCGGCGGCAGTCGTGGCGGCGGATTTGGCGGCGGAGGCTTCGGCGGCAGTCGTGGCGGCGGATTTGGCGGCGGAGGCTTCGGCGGAGGCTTCGGCGGAGGCCGCGGCGGCGGATTTGGCGGCGGCAGATAAGCTCCGCGTTCGCTGCGGGCCTGGCAGATGCCGCCTTGCGGTGCAGCGCGGCAAAAGGTATCCATTGCACGCTGGTTCCGAAAAGCTATGCGCAGTACAGATGTAACACGATTCGGAAACTGCCGGATTCGACGGTTTCCGAATTTCTATTGACGAACCGGAGAGACACAGAATGTCGATTGAAACAGCAAAGGCGTATCTGGCCGGGTTCGGCCTTGCAGAACAGGTGATGGAGTTCCCGGTTTCCAGCGCCACGGTGGAGCTGGCGGCGAAGGCAGTCGGCACGGAGCCGGCACGCATCGCCAAAACGCTGTCCTTCCGCGGGGAGGACGGCTGCTTTCTGGTCGTTGCCGCAGGCGACGCCAGAATTGATAACAGAAAATTCAAGGCGACCTTCCACCGGAAAGCGGCCATGCTCACGCCGGACGAGGTGCTCACATTGGTCGGACACCCGGTTGGCGGCGTATGTCCATTTGGCGTGAATGCGGGTGTCGGCGTTTATTTGGATGAGAGCTTGCGGCGCTTTGCAACGGTGTTTCCCGCTGCTGGCAGCGGCAACAGCGCCATCGAACTCTCGCCGGAGACGCTGTTCCGCGTTTCCCGTGCAGCCGCGTGGGTGGATGTATGCAGGCTGCCGGAGGACGAGGGCAGCGTAGACCGCGCCAATCGGTGACCGCCGCTGGCTGCGGCGGCCACCGTATCACAGGCAACGCCGCTTGCCGAATGATGCGGCGCTGTCCTGAAAAAAGCGGCGACCGGCGCCGTGCCGCTGATTCAATCTATGCGAGACTACAAAAATTGGTCACTTCAAAGCCGTGCCATATGCGCGGCTTCTGGAACAGAAACGGAGAATGCCTGTCATGGTAAAAATTGCCCCATCCATCCTGTCTGCGGATTTTTTGAACCTGAAACCGGAAGTGGACGACGTACTGCGCGGCGGCGCGGACTGGCTGCACGTTGACGTGATGGACGGCGTGTTTGTGCCGAATATCTCCATCGGTATCCCGGTGGTGCAGTCCCTGCGCCGGGGAACGGATGCATTTTTGGATGTACATTTGATGATCGACCGACCGCAGCGCTATGTGCGGGAATTCTGCGCCGCCGGAGCGAATATGCTGGTGTTTCATTTGGAGGCCGCCGAACCGCAGGATGTGCTGGACGCGCTCCGCGCGGTGCTGGAGCAGGGGAAACAGGTCGGCCTTGCGATCAAGCCCCGCACCCCCGCCACGGCGCTGCTGCCCTATTTGGACCTTGTCGATTTGGTTTTGGTGATGACCGTGGAGCCGGGCTTTGGCGGGCAGAAATTCATGGGCGACCAGCTCCCTAAAATCCGCGCGCTGCGCGAGATGCTGCGCAAGCTGAACCCGGACTGCCTGCTGGAAGTGGACGGCGGCATAGACCCTGCCACCGCGCCGCTGGTGACAGAGGCCGGGGCGAATGTGCTGGTGGCCGGTTCCGCGGTGTTCGGCAAAGCCGACCGCGCCGCCGCCATCGCCGCCATCCGGAACGCCTGTGTCGCGCCGGAGCAGGGGTGAGCGCGATGGCTTCCCTGTTTCCACCCAGCTTTGAAACGCTGATCGACCGCTTCGCCGCGCTGCCCGGCATTGGGCGCAAGAGCGCGCAACGGCTTGCGTTTCATATCCTGTCCCTGCCGGACGGCGAGGCCGAAGCCTTTGCCGCCGCCATTTTGGACGCGCGCCAGACTGTCCACGCCTGTCCCGTCTGCCAGAACCTGACCGATGACGAGCTTTGTACCGTGTGCCGCAGCGAGCGGCGCGACCACAGCGTGGTCTGCGTGGTGGCGGAGCCGCGGGACGTGGCCAGCATTGAGCGCAGCCGGGAGTATAACGGCGTTTACCATGTGCTGCATGGCGTCCTCTCCCCGATGAACCATGTTGGCCCGGACGACCTGCGGATCAGGGAACTGCTTGCGCGCGTGGACGCGGGCGGTATTTCGGAGGTCATTATGGCGACTAACCCGGATACGGAGGGCGACGCGACTGCGATTTATCTGTCCCGCCTGTTAAAGCCCTTCGGACTGAAGGTGACCCGCCTTGCTTATGGCATCCCTGTTGGGAGCAACCTGGAGTTTGCCGATGACGCGACGATGCTCCGCGCGCTGGAGGGACGGCGGGAGATGTGACGGCACGGCGCGCTGGACTGCATGGCGGCGCGCAGGCGAAACGCAGATGCTTTTATCGATCCATACGAAATTGAAATTTTGGATTTTTATTCATGGCGGCGGGCCCTCGCCGCTGCGGGAGCATGGAATCAGTGCTTCCTTTGGGAATTGCATCGTCCTGAAACGACGCAAAACAAGTTTGACAAAGCAGTTTACCTTATGCTATAATATAGCTTCAATGAGTATACAAAAAGCTCGTGGCAATGCTGTATGATTGGAGCTGCGGTGCTTTGCGGAAAATTTTCGCCGGAACTTCGTTGCAGGAGCCGGAAATTCAGAAAGGATTTCTGTGCGCTTACCCCCATGTTCTGTTGAGGATTTTCTGCGGGAGCCGCGCTTGCCGGATCATGCGGTGCTGCCTTATGTCGAAAAGACAGGCTTTTGAAATAAATAGACAACTACATACACGGTGCAAGCGGCAGAGCGGGCGCAGCGCGTCGGTCAGGAAAAAGCCGAGCCGGAGACATGGAATCGTTTCCGTAAAGGCTTGCCGCGCGGTTTGCGGTACCCGTTTCCGGGAAAAAGCGGTTTTTTCCGGAAAAAACAGTACGGTCTGCTCTGTTTCGCTGCCTGTGTGCGCCCGACCGGAGAAAGACGCGGCATCTTCCAGCAGCTGCGGGGGATTTGCGCGCTTTTTTCGGAGGAGAAAACCATTTTTCAAAAAACGGAACCTGCCTCCGGTTTGCGGGCGGGTTCGGAGTCAGGGAGGAACCTTTTGCATGGCAAACAAGACAAGTAAATTACGCATCATTCCCCTCGGCGGACTGGGCGAGATCGGCAAGAACATGACCGTTTACGAATACGGGCGGGACATCATCGTGGTGGACTGCGGCATGGGCTTTCCCGATACGGATATGTACGGCATTGACGCCGTGATCCCGGACACCACCTATTTGGAGGAAAACGCAGGCCGGGTCAAGGGCATTTTCATCACCCACGGTCATGAGGATCACATTGGCGGCGTGCCTTATGTCCTCAAGCGCCTGAACGTCCCGATTTACACCACGCGCCTGACCGCGGAGCTGATCAAGCTGAAGCTGGAGGAGCATCGTTTGCTGAAAAAGGCGAAGATTCAGGTCGTGGACGCCGGACAGACGATACAGGCCGGATGCTTTTCCGTGGAATTTATCCACATCAACCACTCCATCGCGGACGCGGTTTCCTTTGCCATCCGCACCCCGATCGGAACCATCGTCCACACGGGCGACTTCAAAATCGACGTGACCCCGGTGGCGGGCGGTATGGCCGACATCGTGCGTCTGGGGCAGCTTGGCAACGAGGGCGTGCTGGCGCTGCTGCCGGACTCCACCAACGTGGAAAAGCCCGGACATTCCGATTCCGAGCGCAAGGTTGGCGCGCGCTTTGACGAGCTTTTTAAGGACAGCGAAAAGCGCATTATCGTCACCACCTTTGCGTCCAACATCGGACGCATCCAGCAAATCATCGACGCCGCCGCGAAGTGCAAGCGCAAGGTCGGCATCACGGGGCGCAGTATGGAAAATATCATGCGCGTTTCCACCGAGCTGGGCTATATGAATATTCCGGACGGCGTGCTGATGGACATGAACAAGCTCAAGTCCGTCCCCAAGAATAAGACCGTTATTATCACCACCGGCAGTCAGGGCGAGGAAATGAGCGCCCTGCACCGCATGGCCTTCTCTGAGCACAAGCAGGTGGACATCGACGCGGGGGATTTGATCATCATGTCCTCCTCCGCTATCCCCGGAAACGAGCTGACGATCACCCGCGTGATAGACGAGCTGTTTGCCAAGGGCGCGGAGGTCATCTATAACCGAGCCGATAATCTGCACGTTTCCGGCCATGCCTGCCAGGAGGAGCTGAAGATGATGATCGCGCTCACAAAGCCGCAGTTCGTCATTCCGCTCCACGGCGAAACGCGGATGCTGTTCCGCCACGCCCGCCTTGCGCGTGAGATGGGCATTCCCCCGCGCAATATCCTGGTCAGCGGCATCGGTCATGTGATCGAGCTGAGCCAGAAGTCCGCCCGCGAAAACGGAGAGGTCACGTCCGGCCGCGTGCTGGTGGACGGTTCCGGCGTGGGCGACGTGGGCAGCGTGGTGCTGCGTGACCGCAAGCACCTTGCGGACGAGGGCATGATTGTCGTTATCATCACCATGTCCGGCGATACCGGGCGGGTCGTTTCCGAGCCGGAAATCGTCACCCGCGGCTTCGTCTATATCAAAGAGGCGGAGGACCTCATGGGCGAAATGAAGCGCGTGGTACACGAGAGCCTGCGCACCTGCGACGAGCAGCGTATTACGGACTGGGCCAGCATCAAGGGCAAGGTCAAGAGCAATCTTTCCGGCTATCTTTACAAGTCCATTCGTCGCTCTCCGATGATTTTGCCGGTCATCATTGACGTTTGAGCGCACTATGAATATTCAGATTTTTGGAAAAAGCAAATGCTTTGACACAAAAAAGGCGGAGCGCTATTTCAAAGATCGGCGCATCAAGTATCAGTACGTTGATTTGCCCCGCTATGGGATGAGCCGCCGGGAGCTGGAGAACGTGAAGGCCGCCGTCGGTATGGACGCGCTGATCGCCGAAGCGGGGGAGGACGTTCCGCTGCTGCAATATCTTGCGAACGACACCGCGCGTCTGGAAAAGCTCCTGGACGATCCCCGCCTGATCCGTACCCCCGTTGTCCGCAACGGGCGGCAGGCCACGGTTGGGTATCAGCCGGAGGTCTGGAAAACATGGGAATGATGCGCTGTGCCGCGAAAGAGCGCCGCTGCGGTGCATCGGAAAAATAACAGATAGAAACAGGTCGTGATTTTTTGAATTCTCTCAGGAAAAAAAGCTGGTTGGCCGTGATTGCCTGCGCCGTGGCCACGTTTAACTCCGGCGCGCTGTTCTTTGGCTATCCCGGCTTGATGACCCCCTATTGGCGCGAGCTTTTGCAGGTGGATACCGGCGCTACCGGTCTGATTATGACCTTTGCCTGCCTGGGTGTTGGCTGCATGACGCTGGTTTCCGGCCGCGTACACCCCAAAATCGGCACGCGCCGCAGCTTCCTCATCGGCAGCGTGATTTTGATCGTCTGTATGGCGCTGGCGAACTTTATCAATAGTTTGCCGGTCGTCTATGTGTGGGCGTTCCTGAATGGCGCGGGAACCGGCTTTATCTATGGTCCGTCCCTGACCACCGCCCAGCACTGGTTCCCGCAGCGACGGGGACTGGCCACCGGCGTGGTGAATCTGTGTTTCGGTACGGCGGGGGCGATCATGTCCCCGGTCTATAATCTGCTGTTTGGCAGTCTGGGTTATGAAAAGATGAACTATGTGGCGCTGGCGATGCTGGTCGTACTCAACGGCCTTTCCCTGCTGGGCGCGGAGCTGCCGGATCGGGCGCGGCTGACCGACGAACAGCGGCAGGCGCGCGCCGCTCAGATGGAAGCGCTGCAAAAAACCGGCTCCGCCAAAGGCCCGACGCTTGCCGCCCGGAACTACACGGTGGGCGAGGCGCTGCGCACACGGAGCTTCTGGCTCGTCTGGATCACATGGGTGTTTGTTGGCGCGGCGGGTATCTCGATGGTCAGCCAGGGGGGCAATTTTGCCACGTCCATCGGCCTGTCCAGCGTGGTCGTCATCACCTCGTTCAACCTGACAAACGGCATCAGCCGCATTATCGCGGGGACGCTGTCTGATTTCATTGGACGCAATGCCACCGGCTGCTTCGCGTTTCTGCTGGGCGCGACGGGCTATGCGCTGTTGCCCTTCTGCGGCAGCCCGGTGTTGGTTGCCGTGCTGTCCGCCTGCGTCGGCTTTTCCTTTGGGACGCTGTTTGCCATTTCCTCCCCGCTGGTGTCCGACCTGTTCGGCTTGAAAAATTATAGTGCGATTTTCAGCGTTGTGTTTTCCGGTTATGGCTTCGTCGGCGCGATCGTCGGCCCTGCCCTTGCGGGACAGCTTTTGAAGCGCACCGGCGAAAATTACGCCGTCGTATTTCCCATTCTGGCAGCCTTTTGCGTGGTCGGCGCGGTCTGCATCCTGCTGGCGCGCAAGCGCCGGACGGAGAATGCGGAGAGATAAGCGCCGTTTTTTCTGTACATAACCCGACTCCGGGTTCCGCTTTCCTGCGGAACCCGGAGTTTTTTCAAAAATGCGCTTGACAAAATCCACAGCGTGCGATAGAATTCATGATAGTATATATTGGATTACAAAAAAGTGGAAAGGAGTATTCGGAGACATGAAAGGCAAAAAAATTGCACTGGGGCTGGCCTGCACCGCGTTGTTGGGAATGGCGGCGGGCGCGGTCGGGCAAAACGAGGACATTCAGGCCCTGCTGAACCGGGAAATTTCGATTCAGTACAACGGCGCGGAGACGGCGCTGCGCAACGCAAACGGCGACACGGTTTATCCCATCACCTACGAGGGGACGACCTATCTGCCGGTGCGCGCCATCGCGGAGATGTTCGGCGCGGACGTTGACTGGGACGCGGAAACCAATTCCGTCTATATTCAGGACGGCGGCAGCGCGGTGGTCGCGTTTTCCGGCGGAACGCTGCCGGGCGGCAGCGTGGAGGCGTTTTCCGCATCGCTCCGCCTCCCGGGCGGCTGGAGCATCCGAAGCGTGGCCGAGGACGAACAGACACAGGTGCAGCAGCTCTATTGTTATCTCGCCGGGCATGACAAACAGTTCCTCTTTGACGAAACCGGCGCCTGCGTGGGCGCGATTGCTTACAACGCCTACACCGTCAATGCGGGTGAGATGGAAAGCCGGCAGACCGTATACCCAGAGGTGGGGATTGCAAACGATTACCGCTTCGATATTTACGAGAAATACGAAGTTGTGAACAGCACGGACTACGGCGAAACTGCGCTGACCGACGTATATTCCTCCGCCGCCTTCCTCAGCACATGGTATGAGGATGCAGCGGAACAGCGAAACAGCGGCGTCCTCTCCTACGACAGCCGCGTGGGCGCATATGTAATGCTGGAACTGGACGCCGGAGCGGTCAGCGCGGACACGGTGCAAAGCATCGCGGAAAGCCTTGCGATTGCGCAGTGAACACGGCGAGCCGCCCCGGCGGGGCAGGACGCAAAGCGGAGGACTTTGGGGAAAGCTCTCCGCTCGTATATCGTATATTGTTTTTTACATAAATTTGGAGAGGGGCTTTCCCGAAAGCCCCTCTCCAACTCTTTTTTTGAAAGGAAACCCGTCTCACGCAGCGGCGGCCACCACGATTTGCCCGTCCGCAACGGAGAGGGAGATGCTGCTGACATGACCGCGATAGGTATCCACCACGACAGCGGCGATTTTGTCTTCGATCTCCTTTTGGATGCTGCGCCGCAGATTGCGCGCACCGTAGGTCTGGCTGTAGCTTTTTTGCACCAGATGCTCCAGCACCGCTGCATCCCAGGAGAGTGCGGTGTCGCGCTCGGCCATCGCGTCCTTCAGCTCTGTCAGCATCAGACCGGCGATGGTCTGGAAGTCCGCTTCTGTCAGGTGGTTGAAGCAGATGATCTCGTCCACGCGGTTGAGAAATTCCGGACGGAGGAATTCGTTCAGCGCCTTCATCGCCTTGTCACGGCTCTGTTCGTTCACGGTCTGTCCAAAGCCCAGCGCGCCGCCTTTGGTGTTGCTGCCTGCGTTGGTGGTCATGATGATGACTGTGTTTTCAAAATTTACCGTGCGCCCCTGCGCGTCTGTGATGCGCCCGTCGTCCAGAATTTGCAGCAGCACGTTCAGCACGTCGGGGTGCGCCTTTTCGATCTCGTCAAAGAGCACCACGCTGTATGGCTTGCGGCGGATCTTTTCGGTGAGCTGTCCGGCCTCGTCATAGCCGACGTAGCCAGGCGGCGAACCGATCAGGCGGGAGACGGAGTGCTTTTCCATAAATTCCGACATATCCAGCCGCACCAACGCTTCCGGCGCGTCGAACAGATCCTCCGCCAGACGCTTGACCAGCTCGGTCTTGCCCACGCCCGTGCTGCCGACAAAGATGAAGCTGAGCGGCTTGCGCTTGGCCTGCATTCCGGTGCGGGCGCGCTTGATGGCGGCGCAGACCAGCTCCACCGCCTCGTCCTGCCCGATGATGTGTTCCTTCAGGCGCGCGGAGAGCTGACTGAGGCGCTCGTACTCGTCTGCGCGGATGTTCGCGGAGGGGATTTTTGTCCAGAGCGTGATGATGCGCGCCAGATTTTCCTCAGTCAGCGCGGGGCGGCCTTCGGTTTGCAGCGCCAGCAGCTCGCTGTCCATGCGCAGCCGCTCCGCACGAATCTGCGCCAGACGCTCAAAATGCTCGCCGGACATATCCGCCATCAGCAGCTCGCGCTCCTTGTCCAGGTCTGCGATGTCTTTCCGCAGCATTTCGATGCGGCTCAGCGTCTTGTTTTTCAGGTTCACGTCGCTGCACGCCTCGTCGATCAGGTCTATGGCCTTGTCCGGCAGAAAGCGATCCGTGATGTAACGCTCGGAGAGCGTCACCGCAAGGCGGCACATCGCGTCCGAGATGGTCACGCCGTGGTACTCCTCATAGTAGTGCTTCACACCGCAGAGGATTTTGACGCTGTCTGCAATGCTGGGTTCCGCGACCGTCACCGGCTGGAAGCGGCGCTCCAGCGCGGCGTCCTTTTCGATGTGCTTGCGGTATTCGGCAAAGGTTGTTGCGCCAATCACCTGAATTTCCCCGCGGGAGAGCGCCGGCTTAAGGATGTTGGCGGCGTTCATGCTGCCCTCCGCGTCGCCCGCGCCGACGATGTTGTGTATCTCGTCAATGACGAGGATGACGTTGCCCTCGCGCGTGATTTCCTGGATCAGTCCCTTCATGCGGGACTCAAACTGTCCGCGGAACTGTGTTCCAGCCACCAGCGCGGTGAGGTCGAGCAGATAGACCTCCTTTTCCGTCAGCTTATACGGGACCTGCCGCGCTGCGATGCGCTGCGCCAGACCCTCCGCAATCGCGGTCTTGCCGACGCCCGGTTCTCCGATGAGACAGGGGTTGTTTTTCTGGCGGCGGTTGAGGATTTGGATGACGCGCTCCAGCTCCTCCTCGCGTCCGACCATCGTGTCCAGCTTGCCCTGCCGCGCGCGCTCTGTCAGATTGATGCAGTAGTTATCGAGGAATTTTTTCTTCGTCCCGCGTGATTCTCTGCCGCTGCGCGCGCTCTGCCCGCCGTCCTGCTCCGGACGTTCCGGAGACGCCAAGCTTTCGTTATTTTGCCCGGACTGTCCCATCAGGCGGCTCAGGAACGGGAATGTCGCGGTCTTGCCCTCGTCGTCCTCGCTCTCCTCCGTGCCGCCGGGCAGCGCGCCGTCCTGTATGGCGGAGAGTCCCTCGCCGTTCATAAAGGCGGAAACATCTCCCTGCAGGTTGTCCAGCTCCTCGTCGCTCAGCCCCATCTTGCCGATCATATCATCCACGGGTTTGATGTGCAGCTCCCGCGCGCATTTCAGGCACAGCCCTTCATTTTTGGTTTCATTTCCCTCGATTCTTGTGATAAATATCACCGCCACATTTTTCTTGCAGCGCGCGCAAATCGTCGGTTCCATTGGTTCCTCCCTGTTTGTTGAGTATGGCGGTAGCGCCGGAGACGCAAAGGAAGGGCGTCAGACGCCAAGATAGTTCAAAAGAAAATTCTGCCGCAGCAGCCAGCCGCCCAGCGTGGAGGCGGAGAGTGCGTCGCCTCCCAATAGCATCCCCATAAATTTCAGCGCCCAAACGAGCAGGATGCACAGGAGAAAGCCGCGCGCCAGCCCCATCACCGCGCCCGCGATGTCGTTGAACAGATCCAACCGGGGGATGCGGAAGCTCAGGTTCGGCAAATTGCCGATAACGGTCAAAAGGATCAAAATCAGCAAAAACACCAGAATAAAGCAGCCCACATAGCTGATGGTCTCACAGAGGATATGTACGATGGCGTCGGTCATGTCCACGCCGCTTTCCTCTGCATAGCTGACGGTGCGCTCCGACAGGATCGCAGCGGTGGTGCTGTCGATCCCCAGAACCTCATAGCAGGTTTGACAGAAGCGCGTTTCCTCCTCCGGGTACTGCGTCAGCAGGTCGTTCAGGGAATAGTCGGAGTCGCTCCAGCCCATTTGAGAGAGCACCTCGGAGTCACTGTCGGTCAGAAGGCTCTCTGTATAGCCGCTGATGAACGGCTTGAGCGCGGGCACCACGTCATAAGAAAAGACGTTGGAGAGCAGGTTCGCGCCGTAAACCGCAACGAGGATGCACAGAATGCCGCCGATGCCCATCAGGAATCCCTTCCGGTAGCCGGTCCATGTACACAATACCAAAATGGCCAGAAGTGCCAGATCTATGATTGCTTTCATCGCGTTCTCCTTTTTCTGTCGTGGGAGTTCCAACGAATTAAAACTCTATCAGCTCCGCGGAATAGGCGGAGAGCAGCAGCAGGTCGCCGTTTGGCCGCAGGATGATTTCCTTTGCAGTCATCAGCGTGCTGGTTTCATATCGCGGCGTGGCAAGCTCCTGCCCGTAGACGTGCAGCCCGGCAGCGGTCATCACCGCCAACAGACGGCTGGACGCGGACAGGGAGACGACGTCCTGTTCCATCGGCAACGAAGCGGAAAGCGTCCCGTCAGAGGCGACCGTCGAGAGCGTTCCGCCTCCGCCTGTCCGATAGGGACTCAGATAGACCGCAACAAAGGATTCGCCGCCAAAGGCATAGTCCATCAGGTAGCTGCCGCCAAATTCATAGCGTCCGGTTTCTGTGCCGTCGGCGGAGAGAAAGACCAGCGCTTCGTCGCCAACGGCGCAGAGCGTGTTGTTGCCCAGAAAGCGCAGGTCGAACAGCAGCTCGCCGGAAAATTCGGTTCTGGCCAGCTCCGTATCGCTGCTCAGGCGGAACAGGTGCAGCACAGTGCCGCCCGTTTCCGCGCAGAGCGCCGCCATTGTGCGCCCGTCCGGGCTGACGGCGGCGCACAGCACATAGCCCGTGCCTGACCACCATTGGTAGGACAGCGCCCCGTCGCTGTTGTAGACGCTCACCAGCCCCTTGTAGCCTGCGGCGTCCGTCACCAGCGCGAATGCGCCATTTTCATTCATGGATGCAGTGCGGATGCTGCCCGCCGGAGACAGCTCCAGCGCCGCCCCGTCCGCGCCCACCAGCACACAGCGCTCGCTGCCGAGATCGCAGAACAGCGTCAGCGTGTCCGACGCAAAGACCGCAGGTGTGTCATAAGATACCACCTGCTTGAACAGGGTATCCCCGCGCGCGTCCAGCAGTTCCAGTGCGGAGGAGGACGCCACAGCCAGCCCGTTCCCGGCTGGGGCGAATACCTGACCGGAGCCGGTTTCGTAGGTGAACGCCTCGTCCTGCGCCGCCGCGTCAGACGCGGCCTGCGGCGCAAAGCGGGCGCGCAGCGTGTCCTGAAAGACGATCACGCAGACCACTGCGGCGATCAGCAGCAGGAGCGGCAGAAGCAGCCGCCTGCGCCATGGGCGTTTTCTTTTCTGATTCTCGTCCAGGTGTTCCCCGGTTTCTTTTTTTCCCATATTTCACCCGTCCTCCGGACCGCTGTGCGGCTCGTGGGAACCAATTTCGTATATGCGCTGCGGCGCGCCGCCCGGCGGCAGGGCGGCAGGATGTGTAATGGAATCACCGTCACGCGGCCAGGTCCTGTCATGAGCATGGTTCAGGACAGGATCAGCCAGACGCCGCTTCCGGCGGCACGGCCTGAATATCATAGCCGCTACGCGGTTATTATATCATGAATTTGTGAACAAATATACCTCCGGTTCCCGTCAAAACTGCATCGCGGGGAAGCACCTTACCGCTGGAGCATCTCTCCGGCGGGGCCGTCGTACCAGAGACGGTTCAGGTAAAGTCCCTGCGGGGGCATGGTGGGACCGGTCAGGCGGCGGTCACCGCAGGCGAGCAGGGCGGGGATCTCGTCCGGCTCGATTTTGCCATGGGAAGCGTAGACCATCGTGCCGACGATGGCGCGCACCATATTGTATAAAAATCCGTCTGCGCAGACATAGATGCTGTAAAGATCGCCATCGTGCTCCGTGCGGCACCAGTGAACCGTGCGGACGGTTGTGCGCGTGACCGTCCCAACGGAGCGCACGGCGGCAAAGTCGTGCGTCCCCTCAAATGCGCGCCCGGCGCGCTCCATGCGTTCAAACGAGAGCGGCGCGGGGTAAAAGCAGACGCGCCGTTCCAGAAACGGGTCGCGGATGCGGCGGTTCAGGATGCGGTAGACATATTCCTTTTGGATACAGGAGCCAATGGCGTTGAATTCCGGCGCGGTCTCGCAGGCGTCCGTCACCGCTATGTCCTTTGGCAGCAGCGCATTGGCCGCAAGCGGCAGCCGGTCTGTCGGGATGGTGCAGTCTGTGCGAAAGCTGGCGCAGTAGCGCAGGGCGTGTACCCCCGCGTCCGTGCGCCCGCAGCCCACGGTTTTCACCGTATGACCGCAAAGCCGCGAGAGGGCGGCGTTCAGCGTTCCCTGCACGGTGACGTCGGTGCGCTGCATTTGCCAGCCGTGGTAGGCCGAACCGTCGTAGCTCAGGCGCAGGGCGATGGTACGCTGCGCGCCGCTCAAAGTCCCGCCCCCCGCAGCAGGCAGACTGCTGCTATCATTCCCGCGCAGAGCGCCAGCGCCGTGATGTCCGCCCCGGCAAAGCGCAGCGTGTGCATCCGTGTGCGTCCGTCGCCGGAATGATAGCAGCGGCACTCCATCGCTGTGGCCAGCTCGTCCGCGCGACGGAACGCGCTGACGAACAGCGGCACCAGCAGCGGCAGCAGCGCGCTGGCGCGCTCCCGCAGCGTCCCCGTGTCGAACGACGCGCCGCGCGCCTTTTGCGCGGACATGATTTTGTCCGTTTCCTCAATCAGCGTTGGAATGAACCGCAGGGCGATGCTCATCATCATCGCCAGCTCGTGGACGGGAACGTGCAGCCTTTTCAGCGGAGAGAGCAGCGTTTCCATTCCGTCCGTGAGCTGCATCGGCGCGGTGGTATAGGTCAGCAGAAAGCTGCCGCAGACCAGCAGCATGATGCGCAGCACCATGAAAATTGCGGTGCGGATGCCGTCTGCCGTGATTTTCAGCACCCAAATCTGCACCAGCGGTTCGCCCTCACCGTAAAAAAGATTCAATATGGCGGTGAAAATGACGATGAAAATCAGCGGTTTTAACCCGCGCAGCAGCGCTGCGGCGCGGATGTGCGCCGTGGAGGCGACTGCAATGAGGATCAGGAGCATCAGCGCGTAGCCGCCCCAGCCTTTTGCCAGAAACAGCGCGACGATGTAGCCGACCAGCCAAATCAGCTTTGTGCGCGGGTCAAGGCGGTGAATCGCCGTGTTGCCGGGGAAATACTGTCCCAGCGTGATGTTTTTCAGCATATGCCGCCCTCCCTTCCCATGGCGCAGAGCAGCTCCTGCAAGTGCGAAATGGTGTAAATGCCGTCCGGCAGGGCAACGCCGCGGGCGCGGAGCGCAAGCGCGATCTCCGTCGCCGCCGGGACGGTCAGCCCCATCTCCTTCAGCATCGGCGCCTGTCCAAAGACCTCCGCAGGCGTGCCGTCCATCGCCACATGGCCGTCATGGAACACGATCAGGCGGTCAGCAATGCGCGCCACCTCGTCCATGCTGTGGCTGATCAGCAGCACCGCCGCGCCGCTGCTTTTCTGGTAGGCGCAGATGTTTTTCAGAATGCTCTCCCGCCCGGCCGGGTCCAGACCGGCAGTCGGCTCGTCAAGGATCAGCACCTCCGGACGCATCGCAATGACGCCTGCGATGGCGACGCGGCGCTTCTGTCCGCCGGAAAGCTCCAGCGGCGAGGCCTCCATCAGCGCCTCCGGCACGCCGACAAAGGCGGCGGCTTCCGCCACGCGCTCCCGCACCTCCGCCTCGTCCAGCCCCATATTTTTGGGACCGAAGGCGATGTCGCGGAACACGGTTTCCTCAAAGAGCTGGTATTCCGGATACTGGAATACCAGGCCGACCTGAAAGCGGACGTTGCGCAGCAGCGCCTTGTCCGCGTTGATGTCCGCGCCGTTAAAACGGACAACGCCGGACGTGGGCTTCAGCAGCCCGTCCAGATGCTGGATGAAGGTGGATTTTCCGCTTCCGGTGTGGCCGATCACGCCGAGTAGCTGACCTTTTTCAATTTCCAGGGAAACGTCCTCAATCGCGGTCTTTTCAAGCGGCGTTCCGGGGCTATAAACGTGTGTCAGATGTTCAACAGTTAAAATGGGCATGGTATTCTTATGCGTCCTTCATTGCATGATTCAGCGCGTCCGCAATGGCATCGGCGCAGCGCTCGATGCTCAGCGCGGTCAGCGGCAGGTGGAAGCCGTTCCGGTTCAGGCCATAGAGCAGCTCCGTTGTTTCCGGCACCGTAAGACCGAGCGCGTGCATTTGCTCCACCTGGGAGAACACGGCCTCCGGCGTTCCGTCTGCGGCAAGGCGTCCTTCGGACATGACCACCAGCCTGTCCGCGCGGACGCACTCCTCCATGTGGTGTGTGATCAGCACCACGGTCATGCCAAGCTCCTGACGGAGCTGTTCCACGGCGGCGAGCACCTCCCGCCGTCCGATGGGGTCGAGCATTGCAGTCGGTTCGTCCAGCACGATGCACTCCGGCTGCATCGCCAGCACGCCCGCGATGGCGACGCGCTGCTTCTGTCCGCCGGAGAGCAGATGCGGCGCGTGCATTCGGAACTCATACATTCCGACGCAGCGTAGCGCCTCATCCACGCGGCGGCGAATTTCCGCCGGTGGCACGCCCAGATTCTCCGGTGCAAAGGCCACATCGTCCTCCACCACGCTGGCGACGATTTGGTTGTCCGGGTTCTGGAACACCATGCCGATGGTGCGCCGCACATCCAGCAGCGTCGCTTCGTTTGCAGTGTCCATTCCGTTTACCAGCACACGTCCGGCGGTGGGCAGCAGGATGCCGTTTAGGAGCCTGGCCAGCGTGCTTTTGCCGCTGCCGTTGCGTCCCAGCACCGCGACAAAGCTGCCCCGCGCGATCTCCAAATTCAAATCCTCGATTGCGGGAAGGTCTGTTTCGCTGTACTGGAAGCGCAGATTTTCAATTTGTATGATAGGTGTTGATGTCGATTCCATATTTTTTATCTCTCCCAGCGGCAGCTTGCCCCGCAGGGCAGCGGCAGGCCGCTTTCCGTGACGGGAAGTCCCAGCTCCCGGCTTTCGCAGTGGCCGCCATAGCGCCGTCCAAACACCGCTTCCGCGATATAGCCGATTGTGGAGGGGGACAGCCCCGTGGTGTAAGAATTGATGATAACGAACAGCGGGTCGTCCGAAAGAACGCCGCTGCAAAGTTCCACAAAGCCCCAGAGGTTCTCCTCCAGCTTCCAGACCTCGCCGCCCGGCCCGCGCCCATAGGAGGGCGGGTCCATGATGAGCGCATCATAATGTCGTCCGCGGCGCTGTTCCCGCGCCACAAACGCGGCGCAGTCGTCCACGATCCAGCGAATCGGCATCTCGCGTACCCCGCTGGCCTCCGCGTTTTCCTTACCCCACTGCACCATGCCCTTCGCCGCGTCCACATGACAGACGCTGGCGCCGGCCTTTGCCGCCGCGACGGTCGCCGCGCCGGTATAGCCAAAGAGATTCAGCACGCTGATTGGTCGCCCGGCGCTGCGGATTTTTTCCATGATGTAGTCCCAGTTCGCCGCCTGCTCCGGGAACAGGCCGGTATGCTTAAAATTCATTGGCCGCACGCGGAATGTCAGCTCTCCGTAGCGGATCGGCCACGATTCCGGCAGCGTTCCCTTGTCCCATGCGCCGCCGCCGGAGCGGGAGCGGTGGTAACGCGCGCTCGGCTGCCGCCAGAGCGGATTGTTCCGCGGCGTATCCCAGATAACCTGCGGGTCGGGACGAACCAAAATCTGCTTCCCCCAGCGCTCCAAACGCTCCCCGCGGGAGCAGTCCAGCAGCTCAAAATCCCGCCATTTGTCAGAAATCCACATCCCCCGTCGTGTCCCCCGTTTCTCTGCGTGCTTTTTATCGGAAATATCGGATGCTGCAATCAAAATCCAGGCGTCCCGCCGCGTGGCGGCGGGCTGCGTGATATAATAACCGCATTGCGGTTATTATATCACAGGAAATCCGCAGAAGCAACCGGCACACAGCGCAAAATCGCGGCGCGGTGGATTTCGTTCTGCGGGGAATTGCACCCAAATGCGCCGTGCGCTGCCAAAAGCGGAAGTTGCTGTGATTCATCAATATGAGGCTGTAATTGCAGTTCTCTGTTCGTTGCTGCGAAGCCTGCCCGGCTCTGCAGCAGCGAAAAAGGAACAATATTTACTGCATTATATGAATAAATAAAAGTATATGCCGTTTCTCTGACGAAACCGACCATAGTTGGCGTGACCGTCAGATATCGCAGACGCAGCTGCGCGGAGATGCGCTGTGCCGAAAAAACAGGCGGCGCAGCCCGTGGAACACAGGCCACGCCGTCCCGGCGTTATGGCGGCCATGCCGCATTTCAGGCGAACCCGCGTTCAGCGCAGGATCGGCTGCAACTGTTCCCCGCGCACGGCGGCGAGGATCGCATCCTCCAGCAGCGCATAATCCGAAGCCAGAGAGCGCGGCTTGGTCTGCGGGGCATCCTGATAAAACGGTACAAAGTAAATCTGTTTGCGGTTGAGCATCTCCCCAATGTTCCTTGCCGAAGCGCCAAGCCCGTCGTTGCTGCCAACGGCCAGCACCACCGGCTTTCCGCCGCGAAGCTGGGATTTGACCGCCATCGTCACCGCAGTGTCCGTGATGCCCGCGGTCAGCTTTGCCAGCGTATTGCCGGTGCACGGGGCGATGGCCAGCACGTCAAAGAGGTCGCGCGGGCCGACGGGTTCGGTTTCTACGATTTCCCGCAGCACCGGTTTTCCGGTCAGACGTTCCAGACGCAGCAAATAGTTCTCCGCCGTGCCGAAGCGCGTGTCCGTCCCGGCGGCGTTCTCCGAAAGGATGGCCGTCAGGTCGTATTTTTCCGCCAGCTTCTCCGCTGCGGCGATCGCTTTGTCATAGGTGCAGTAAGAGCCGGTCAGCGCCAGCCCGATGCGCAGCTTCTGCGTCATTGCAATTCCTCCAGAATGGAATAAATCGTTGTTTTCACGGCGTCCGCCGCCGACTCCGGCGCGGTCTTGCCCGGAAGGTTGGAAGCCAGCAGAACGCGCTTCCCCTGTGCAGCCGCAGCGTCAAAATCGAACCCATAGGGCGCGGAGGCCAGTTCCATCAGCCGTGCGCCGCCAAACGCCTCGATCTCCGCCGCGCCAAACACCAGCGCGGGGATGGTGTTCACCACCGTATCATAGTCCCCGGCTGCCGCAGCGGAAAGCGGAACGGCGCGGCAGCCGGCAAGCGTGGCGGCGGCGCGTCCCCATGCGCTCCGCTCGGCTACCGTCACGCGTGCGCCCAGCGCACACAGCTTTTCCGCCAGCGCGCGTCCGATGCGCCCATAACCCGCGACCAGAACGCTGCTGCCGCGCAGCGCGTGCGGTCCGTCCAGCAGCAGCGCCAGTGCGCCCTCTGCCGTCAGGTCGGCATTGCGGAGCGCAAAATCCTCCCGCCTGCCGTAGTCCAACAGCGTCAGCCCATATTTCCGGCAGGCGGCGCAGGTTTCCGCGCCCGGCAGACCCGCCAGCACCGGTGCGCGCGCCGGGGAAAAACAGAGCAGCTCCGCAGGCGTATATCTGCGCCCGGACAGGGGCGCGTTCAACGCGCCGTCCTTTTCACAGGGCAGCGGAAAAATCACGCAGTCTGCGCCCACCAGCGCATCCTCCGGGCGCGCCAGTCCCTCCGGCAGCGCCTGCTCCAACGCAAAGGGGCGCACCGTATGTCCGTCCTGTCGCAGGAGCCTGCACAGCCGGACGCTGCGTTCATCGCCGCCAAACAGCGCAAAATTCATCTCCAATCACCTCTCGTTTTCATCCTATGCCGTCCCGCGTCGGTTGTGCCTGTCGGGCGGGGCAACAGCCGTCGCTTTTCGGCGCGCCGCGCGCTCCGTGCGGCTGGGTTTTTCAACAACACAGTACAGGGTAGACTTCATTACGGGGGGCGACGACTTACTTTCCCCACGTCGGGAAAGTAAATCGCTCCCGCAGGAGCGAAACCTGCCCCTGCGACGAAACTTCCCCGCTCCCGTACATTGCGGTCAACCAGAGCGGGTAGAAATTCACCTGTATTCCCGGAAAGCAAGCGAAGTAAAGGAAATGCAGCCGCCCTGCAAGCGGAAGCCGGATTGACAGGGAACGACGGATGCGGTAAGATAAAAACGCTATATGCTGTATCGTTCCGTTTTATGCGAAGGGAACGGGTGGAATATGCGGCAACGGAAGGCGGCGTGGAGATGAAACACACGGAGAATATTATTTTGATTGGGATGCCGGGTGCAGGCAAAAGCACGGTCGGAGTCGTGCTTGCCAAGCGGCTTGGCCTGCGCTTTTTGGACGCGGACCTGGTAATTCAGGAGCGCAGCGGTCAACTGCTGCACGAGCTGATCGCGGCGCGCGGCGTGGAGGGCTTTTTGCAGTTGGAAAACGACGTGCTGTGCACGCTGGAGTTGAACGGCTGCGTACTGGCGACCGGCGGCAGCGCGGCGTATGCGTCGGAGGCGATGGCGCATCTGCGCACGCTTGGTCGTATCGTTTACCTGAAGCTCTCCTGCGCGGAGGTGGCGGAGCGTCTGGGCGACCTGAACGCCAGAGGTGTGGCGATGCGTCCCGGCCAGACGCTGCCGGAGCTTTACCGCGAGCGCGTCCCGCTCTATGAGCGCTATGCACAGTTGACGGTGGACTGCGACGGCAAGTCGCGACGGCAAATCGTGCTGGAAATCGCATCAGCGGTGACAAGGTGAATTTTCTGCGGCGGCTTTCTCCCTAAAAAACACCAAATGCGACGCGCGCCGCAGGAGAAAGATTGTCCGCTTTTGCCTATTTACTTTAGCGCAGTGATATGATAACATACTATCAAGCTACCAAGATAAAAACGGGAGGGGTGAACCCATGAGTATCGCACGGTCTGCGGAGATGGATCAGCTGTTTGAGGCGATCCTGCGGCTGGAAACAGTGGAGGAGTGCTACGCTTTTTTTGAGGACCTCTGCACCACGCGGGAGCTTTCCGACCTCTCGCAGCGGCTCCATGTGGCGTTCCTGCTGCACGGCGGGCTGAATTATCAGCAGGTGGGACAGCAGGCGCGCGTCAGCTCCGCCACGATTTGCCGGGTGAAAAAATGTCTGGAATCCGGCAGCGGCGGCTATCGCGCCGCGATTGCAAAAGCGGAGGAGAAATCAGAATGAACGGCATGGTCACAGAACGGAACGCGGCGGAGGCGCTGCTGAAACCGGAGGAAACAATCAGCTTTGCCCTGCGCGCGCTTTACAGCGGCTATGGTTACAGCCAGTACAAAATGCGCAAATTTGAGGAATACGACCTCTATGCGCGCAACAAGGACTTCCTCATCTCGGACGACATCATCACCTTTACAGATACAGGCGGCAAGCTGATGGCGCTCAAGCCGGACGTGACGCTTTCCATCGTCCGTGCCGGACGCGATCATCCCGGCAGCGTGCAGAAGGTATATTACAATGAATCGGTCTACCGTGTCAGCAGCCGCTCCGGACGATTCAGCGAGCTGGCGCAGGCCGGGATTGAGTGCATCGGCAGCATTGACGACTACTGCATTGCGGAAACGCTGGAGCTGGCGGTGCGCAGTCTGCAAAGCATCTCCCCACACTGCTCGCTGGAGCTTTCGCACCTGTCCCTGCTCTCGGAGGCACTGGATGCGCTGCGCGTCCCGGACGGGACGCGGCAGGCGCTGCTGCAATGCGTGGAACAAAAAAACCTGCACGAGCTGGAGCGGCTCTGCGCCGCCGCCGGTGCGGACGAGGCCGCCGTGCAGCGGCTGAAGCTGCTGGTGCGGACAGCGGGCAGTCCGGAACGGGTGCTGCCGCTGCTCCGGCAGCTTGGCATTGCGCCGGATGCGGTAGCGCAGCTGGGACGGCTTTGTGCCGTGCTGGTCGATGCCGGACTGGGCAAAACGCTCTCGCTGGACTTTTCCATCGCCGGGAACCAGAACTACTATAACGGCGTGGTGTTCCGCGGTTTCCTGAGCGGCGTCCCCGCTGCGGTGCTCTCAGGCGGACAGTATGACAGGCTGATGCAGAAGTTCGGGCGCACGGACCGCGCGATCGGCTTTGCGGTTTATCTGGATATGCTGGAGCATCTCTCCGCGCCCGCCGCGCAGTATGACGCGGATGTGCTGCTGCTCTATGCACCGGACGCCGATCTCTGCGCGCTGCGGCGGGAGGTTTCCGCGCTGGCGGCGCAGGGGCTGCGCGTTTCTGCCCAGCAGTCAGAGCCGGAAAAATTCCGCTGCCGCAAACGGATGCGGTTTGACGGCGAGCGCGTGGAGGTGCTGGAATGAGTATGCTGAATATCGCGCTGCCAAAAGGCCGGCTGGGCGAGCAGGTTTACGGGATGTTTGAGCGCGCGGGCTTTGCCTGCCCGTCCATCCGAGAGGAAAACCGCAAGCTGATTTTTGAAAATCAGGCGCTGGAGCTGCGTTACTTCTGGGCGAAGCCTTCCGATGTGGCGATTTATGTGGAGCGCGGCGCGGCGGACATCGGCGTAGCCGGGAAGGACATCCTGCTGGAATACACGCCGGACGTATATGAGATGCTGGATTTGAATGTCGGCAAATGTCGCATGGCGGTGGCCGCAAAGCGGGATTTCCGCGACGATCGGCAGCGGACGCTGCGTGTGGCGACCAAATTCAGCCGCATCGCGGAGAACTATTACGCCGCGCAGGGGCGCGAAATCGACATTATCCATTTAAACGGTTCGATTGAAATTGCCCCGATCCTAGGGCTCTCCGATGTGATCGTGGACATTGTGGAAACCGGGAAAACGCTGAAGGAGAACAATCTGGAGGTTGTGGAAACCATTTTCCCGATCAGCGCGCGGCTGATCGTAAACAAGGCGGGCTATGCGTTCCAGAAGGAACGGGTGGAGCAGGTGCTGCAAACGCTTGCCGCACAGATGGAGGAAGAAGCATGATTCGGATTTTGAAACAGGGAGAGATACCCGATGCAGAGATCCTTGCGCGGACGCTGCCGCAGACGGCGGTGGCGGATACCGTGGCGGAGATCCTTGCCGCAGTCCGCGCGGAGGGCGACGCTGCGCTGCGCCGCTTCTGCGCGCAGTTTGACGGCGGCGCGCCGGAGAGCCTGCGCGTGACGGAAGCGGAGATGGAGGAAGGGCTTGCCGCCGTGGAGCCGGAGCTGCGCGATGTTTTGGAGCGCGCGGCGGAGAATATCCGTGCATTCCACCGCCGCCAGGTGCGCAACAGCTTCCTCGTCAACGAAACGCCGGGTGTTCTGGTCGGACAAAAGGTGCTGCCCATCGAACGGGTGGGACTGTGCGTTCCCGGCGGCGCTGCGCCGCTGGCCTCCACCGTGCTGATGGACGCGATCCCCGCCAAACTCGCGGGCTGCCGGATGCTGGTCATGGTCACGCCCGCCGGAGCGGATGGCAAAATCAGTCCCGCGGTCCTGACGGCGGCGCACATTGCCGGCGTGGATCAGATTTTCAAGCTGGGCGGCGCACAGGCCATCGCCGCGCTCGCTTATGGCACGGAGAGTGTGCCGCGTGTGGATAAAATCGTTGGGCCGGGCGGCGCGTTCGTTTCAGAGGCAAAGCGGCAGGTCTACGGACAGGTTTCCATTGACATGATCGCAGGCCCCAGCGAGATATTGGTTGTTGCGGACGCGGGCAGCGACGCGCGCTGCGTTGCGGCAGACCTGCTCAGTCAGGCGGAGCATGACAGAATGGCCAGTGCCGTTCTGGTGACGGACTCGCCCGCGCTGGCCAAAGCGGTGCAGCGCGAGATAGAAACGCAGCTTGCCGCGCTGCCCCGACAGGACATCGCGCGCGAATCCATTGAGAAAAACGGAAAAATCATCCTGACTGCGGACATCCCCGCCGCGATTCAAATCGCAAATGCGCTCGCGCCGGAGCATCTGGAGCTTTGCGTGGACGCGCCGTTTGACTATCTGGACGCGGTCAAAAACGCAGGCTCGGTCTTTTTGGGGCGCTCCTGCCCGGAAGCGCTGGGCGATTATTTTGCCGGTGTGAACCATACGCTGCCGACCTCCGGTACGGCGCGTTTTTCCAGTCCGCTTTCCGTGGACGACTTTGTTCATAAAATGCAGTTTACTTATTATACGGAGGACGCGCTGCGCGCCGTTTCTGCGGATGTCGCCGCGTTTGCCCGTGCGGAGAAGCTGGACGGACACGCGCGCAGCGTTCTGGTCCGCACAGAGGAGGGGACACGATGAGCCGTTATTTCAGTCCGCGCTTTGCCGCGCTGGAGCCTTATACGCCGGGAGAACAGCCGCAGTCGCTGGAGCGCTATGTCAAGCTGAATACAAACGAATGCCCGTTCCCGCCTTCGGAAAAAGCGCGCGCTTATGCCGAAGCGCACACCCGTCCGCTGAACCTCTACCCGGACCCGGACTGCCGTGCGCTGCGGGTAAAGCTGGCGGAAACGCTTGAAATCGCGCCGGAGGAGCTGATGCTCTGCAACGGCTCGGACGAGGCGCTGGCTTTCGCATTCCTCGCATTTTGCGACGGGAAAACCGCCGCCGCGTTCCCGGAGATTACCTATGGGTTTTACCCGGTTTTCGCAGCGCTGTGCAGCGTGGAATATCAGGAGGTTCCGCTGCGCGCGGATTTCTCCGTTGCACCGGAGGATTATTTTGGCCTTGGCCGGACGATTTTCATCGCCAATCCCAACGCGCCGACAGGCAAGCTGCTCTCTGTGGCGGAAATTGAAACGATTTTGCAGCGCAACCCGGACAACGTGGTCGTCATCGACGAGGCTTACATCGACTTTGGCGGCACAAGCTGCATCCCGCTCATCCGCAGCTATGAAAACCTGCTGGTGACGCAGACCTTTTCCAAATCCCGCGCGCTGGCTGGCGGGCGGCTGGGCTTCGCCGTCGGCTGCCCGGCGCTGATCGCGGACCTGAACGCCATCCGCTGCTCGTTCAACCCCTACAACGTCAATTCACTGACGACAGCGGCTGCAATGGGGACGCTGCTTGACTCGGATTATACGCGCCGCTGCTGCGAAACGGTGATGGAAAACCGCACCTACACCGCAGCGGAACTGAAACGGCGCGGGTTTCATGTATTGGAAAGTGCGGCGAACTTCCTGTTTGCCGCAGCGCCGGATTATGACGGCGGCGCGCTCTACCGGGCGCTGAAGGAAAAAGGCGTGCTGGTGCGCCACTTTGACAAACCGGCCATTGCACAGTACAACCGCATCAGCATCGGTACGCGGGAGCAGATGGACGCGCTGCTGCGCGCGCTGGATGAAATTTTGCAGGAGGCGGGGCAGGGATGAGAACTGCGGAAATCCACCGGGAAACGGCGGAAACGGACATCACGCTGTCCCTGAATCTGGACGGTGCGGGCGAGAGCGCGGTGCAGACCGGGCTTGGATTCCTTGACCATATGCTGACGCTGTTCGCGCGCCACGGGCGCTTTGACCTGCGTGTGCATTGCAAGGGCGACACATGGGTGGACGGTCACCACTCGGCGGAGGACATCGGCATCTGTCTTGGCAAGGCGTTCCGGGACGCGCTGGGCGATAAGCGCGGCATTTTCCGCTATGGAGACTGCGCGCTGCCGATGGACGAGGCGCTCATCCTCTCTGCGGCGGACTTCTCCGGGCGCGGCGCGGCATATCTCGATCTGCCCATCCCGACGGAGAAAATCGGCAGCTTTGATACCGAGCTTGTGGCGGAATTTTTCACCGCTTTCGCTGCAAACGCGGGGCTGACGCTCCACATCCGGATGCTCTCCGGGAAAAACGCCCATCACATCGTGGAGGGCGCGTTCAAATCCGTCGCCCGCGCCCTGCGCCGCGCCGTGGCCATCGACCCGGCGTGTGCGGAGGAAATACCGTCTACGAAAGGAACGCTGGAATGATTGCGATTGTTGATTATGGCGTGGGGAACCTCTTTTCCCTGCGATCCTCTTTCGCTGCCATCGGCGTGGAGGCTGCCGTCACCGGAAAGGCGGAGGAGATTCTTGCGGCGGATCGTGTTGTGCTGCCCGGCGTGGGCGCCTTTGGCGACGCGGCGGAAAAGCTGCGCGCCACCGGGCTGGATCGCGCGGTGGTCGCTGCAGCGGGCGCCGGTAAGCCGCTGCTGGGCATCTGTCTGGGGATGCAGCTTCTGCTGGAAACCGGATTTGAATACGGCGAGCACCGCGGGCTTGGCCTTGTCCCCGGCGAGGTGCGCCCCATTGCGGAGGTCATCCCTGCGGGTCTGAAAATCCCGCATATCGGCTGGAACGCGCTGGACTTTGGCGGCAGGAAAAGCCCGCTTTTCCAGAACATCCACGCAGGCGACCATGTCTATTTTGTCCACTCCTATTATGCGGCAAACTGCGCGGAGCACACCATCGCCACGGCGGACTACGGCGCGCCGCTGACCGCGGCCGTGCAGCGGGAGAACGTGTTCGGCTGCCAGTTCCACCCGGAGAAGAGCGGCGGCGTGGGACTGAATATCCTGCGCGCGTTCTGCGCGCTTTGAACGAGAGAGGAGACAGAGAAAATGCTGATTTTACCCGCAATCGACCTCTGCGGCGGCAAGGCTGTCCGGCTCTATCAGGGCGACTATGCGCAGATGACGGTTTACAGCAATGACCCGCCCGCGGTGGCGCAGGACTTTGCCGCCGCCGGTGCAGCATGGGTGCATCTGGTGGATTTGGAGGGCGCAAAGCGCGGAGACACGCCAAACCTGGAAACGGTGCAGCGCATCGTGGCGGCTGTGCCGCAGCTCCGGGTGGAGCTTGGCGGCGGCATTCGCCAGATGGAAACCGCCGCACGCTATCTGGACGCTGGCGTTTCCCGCGTTGTTCTTGGCACTGCGGCGGTCACGGACCCCGCCTTTGCCGCGGACGCGGTTTCCGCCTTTGGCGCGGACAGGGTGGCGGTCGGCGCAGATGTGCGCGACGGTTATGTTGCCATCCACGGATGGACGGAGCAGTCCGGGCTGGATGCGCTTGGGTTCTGTCAACAGATGCAGCGCGCGGGCGTGCGTACCGTGATCTGCACAGACATCTCCCGCGACGGCGCAATGCGCGGCGCGAACCATGCGCTCTATCAAACGCTCTCGGCGCAGCTGGATATGGACATCATCGCCTCCGGCGGCGTTTCGTCCATTGAGGATGTGCGCGCGCTGCGCGCGCTGGGACTCTCCGGCGCGATCATCGGCAAAGCCTATTACACGGGGGCGATTTCCCTGCGGGAAGCGATCGAGGTGGCAAAATGATTACAAAACGCATCATCCCCTGTCTGGATGTACGCGACGGCAGGGTGGTCAAGGGCGTCAACTTTGCCGGCCTGCAGGATGTATCCTCTCCGGTGGAGCTGGCGGAATATTACAGCGCAAACGGCGCGGACGAGCTGGTGTTTTATGACATCACCGCCTCTGCCGAAGGGCGGCGGCTGTTCACGGATGTGCTCTGCGAAACGGCGCGGCGGGTGTTCATCCCGCTGACTGTCGGCGGCGGCATCAACACGCTGGACGATTTTGACCGTGTGCTGAAATGCGGCGCGGACAAGGTGAGCGTCAACTCCGGCGCGATTCGCAACCCGAACCTCATCCGCGACGCGGCGAAGCGCTACGGCGACCAGTGCGTCGTGATTTCTGCGGACGTAAAGCGTGTGGACGGGATGTTCCGCGTCTATGCGCGCGGCGGGCGGGACGACACCGGCATGGAAGCCATCGGCTGGATCCGCCGCTGCGTGGATATGGGCGCAGGCGAGGTGGTCCTGAATTCCATCGACACGGACGGCGTGAAGCAGGGCTTTGATCTGGAGATGCTGCAAGCGGTTTGCGACGCGGTCAGCGTTCCGGTGATCGCCTCCGGCGGCGCGGGCTGCATCGCGGATTTTGTAACGCTGTTCCAAACGCTCCCGCGCGTAGACGCAGGGCTGGCCGCATCCATCTTCCATTTTGGCGAAGTACCCATTCCCGCACTGAAGGCCGCGCTTGCGGAAAACGGCATCCCCGTGCGGCTGGCATGAAAGGAAATGAAAAACACTATGTTGAATCCTGACGAATTGAAATTTGACGCAAACGGCCTGATCCCGGCCATCGTGACGGACGCGGTTTCCGGCAGGGTGCTGACGCTGGCCTATATGAACCGCGAAAGTCTGCAAATCTCGATGGAAAAGGAACTGACGTGTTTCTGGAGCCGCTCCCGGCAGGAGCTTTGGCTCAAGGGTGAAACCAGCGGCAATTATCAGCACATCGTATCCATCACTGCGGACTGCGATGGCGACGCGCTGCTGGTTGTGGTGGAGCCGGACGGACCGGCCTGCCACAAGGGAACATTCTCCTGCTTCGAGAATCCCGTCTGGCAGAGCGAAACGCGGCAGCAGTTCTCGCTGTCCGGACTCTATCAGCTTTTGGAGGAGCGCCGGGCGGAGCAGCCGGAGGGCTCTTATACGTCCTATCTGTTTCAGAAAGGACTGGATAAGATCCTGAAAAAAGTGGGCGAGGAATGCACGGAGGTGATCATTGCGGGCAAGGCTGAGGATCACCGCGAAACAGTCTACGAAATCGCGGACTTGGCCTACCATGTGCTGGTGCTGATGGTGCAGTCCGGCATCTCGCTGGAGGAGATCCACCGCGAATTGGCCTCGCGCCACATCATCGACCACAAGGTAAAGCAGGAGAAAATGACGGAATGATTTTGGAGGATTTCCACGTCCATTCCAACTTCAGCGACGGGGCAGATACGCCGGAGCGGATGGCGGAGGCCGCGCTTGCACAGGGCATGACACGGCTCGGCTTCTCCGATCACGGCTACGCCCCGTATGACCGCGATTGCTGCATCCCGCCGGAGCGGCTGTCGGCTTACCGCCCCGCCATCGACGCGCTGCGCGCGCGCTACTGCGGACGGCTGGAGATTTTCTGCGGCGTGGAGCAGGATATTTTCTCCGACGCCCCGACGGATGCTTATGACTATGTCATCGGTTCCGTCCACTATCTCTGCATGGACGGGGAATACTGCTGCATCGACGACACGGCGGAGCAGATCCGGGACGCGGCGGCGCGCCATTTCGGCGGCGACATCTATGCGCTGACCGAAGCATATTACCGCACCGTTGCGCAGGTCTTTGCCTGCACCCATTGCGACATCATCGGCCATTTTGATTTGGTCGCCAAGCTGAATGAGCGCTGCCACCTGTTCGACCCCGCGCACCCACGCTATGTCGCGGCTTACCGCGCGGCGGCAGACGCGCTGCTGGAGAGCGGCTGTCCCTTTGAAATCAATACCGGCGCGATGGCCAGAGGGTATCGCAGCGTACCCTATCCCGCGCCGGAGATACAGCGTTATCTTGCATCGCGCGGCGCCTCGTTCGTCCTCTCCAGCGACAGTCACAGCGCGGAGACGCTGCGCTATGGCTTCGCAAAGGCGGAAGCGGAAGCCGCAGCCAACGGCCTGCATTTCGTGCGCTTTTCTCCCCCGCACAGCGGGGCGTGATGACTTGCCAGAATCCAAACGACCGCGCGCCCAGACGGGCGCGCGGTTTTGTCCGTTCAATGTCTGCCCTCGAATGTACCGCCGATGCCCTGTGTGATAACCGCGCAGAACAAATTGGAGATTTCTCCGGGCGATTTGGGTATCTCCTCCATGAGCCATCGCCGTACCAGACTAAAAAAGCCGCCGTCAAAAAACGCAAGGAGCAGATTTTTTGCATCCTCGTCGCAGTTTGGCGGAAGATATCGCGTAATCAATACACGCACCCGCGGCAGAGCAAGCAGTTTCTTTTCCAAATCCGCGCTGATTCGGTTGTCTCCAAAAAACAGCTTTGCCATCTCAATATCTTCTTTCAAATATTTGCAAATGGATTCTAATTGCCGCCAGATACTTGCAAAATCCGTCAGATTGTTGCTGTTTATCTGCAAAATCGAGTCCTGAATATTTTCCAGCATTGTCTGTTCCATCTCTGCAAGAACATCATACGGACTGCCGTAGTGGTGGTAGAATGTGCTGCGGTTGATCCCGCTCTCCCGGCACAGCTCCGTAACGGAAATCTCGTCTATACTTTTTCCGTTCAGCAGCCGGATGAGCGCATCCTTCAGCAGGCGCTTTGTCAGCATCACACACTGGTTTTCCTTTTGGTTCATGGTCAGGCCACCTTTTTTTTTGAAAACTTCATCACATTTTCGGAAAACTGTCGTTTCTACGGCAGTTTCAAATAAACTGTTTGTTGCAAAAGCAACAGTTGTATGATACACTATCATACAACCTGATGGATTGTCAAGATAAAAGGTTCCGTTTTTTGCCGGAGAGGAGGAGACTTTTCCATGCAAACGTCCAAACGAAAGGCGGGCAGCGTTATTCTGACGCTTTGCGAAATCGGCATCGGCGTCCTGCTGTTGCACAGGTTGTTCCGTCTCCTTGCTGCGAAAATGAAAGCCAAAACGAAGGAGGATTTCTCATGCAAACATTCAGAAGGATGACGGGCGCCATCATCATGGCGCTGTGCGAGATCGCGGTCGGTATCCTGCTGCTGGTCGAGCCGGTGGGGTTCACGGCAGGGATCATCTGCGTCTGCGGTGTCCTGCTCGTCCTCAGCGGACTTGTCCAGGTGATCTCTTATTTCCGCGCCAGTCCGGAGGAGAGTGTCAGGCGGCATGGTCTGACCAAAGGGCTGCTTTGCATCGTGGGCGGGCTTTTCTGCGCGCTGCGCGCCCAATGGTTCATTGCAACCTTTCCGGTGCTGACCATTCTGTACGGATGCAGCACGTTGGTACTCGGTATTCATAAAATCGGGCTTTCTATTGATTTGGCGCGACTGAAAAGCAGGAGCTGGAAATGGGCGCTGCTGGACGCGATCGTCACGCTGATTTGCGCCATCGTGATACTCTGCAACCCCTTTACCACAACTGCGGTTCTCTGGATATTTGTCGCAGTCTCCCTGCTTGTGGAAGGGCTGATTGACTTTATTTCTGCCTTTTTCGTCAGGAAATCGACAAAAGACGTGGACGACGACACTGTGATCGACGCGGAATATTCCGTCACAGAGAAACAGGAACCTTAAAGACCATTTTGCAGTCTCTTGCAAAGGCCGTGCAGCAAAATAGCTGCGCGGCTTTTTTTTGTGGTTTGTTCATGCATCGAACATGGGGTTTGTCGCTGAGGGCAGGGGTTCGCCTCTGCCGATTTATGCAGCGCTGCCTTGAAAATAGATGCTGTTGCCCTAAAATAATCCGCAGTACGGCTTGACAAACGGCGTGCATTATGGTATACTTTAGCTACAGACTTTTTTGCTGAAATTTGCATTTGTGTGTTCCATAGAGTGTGTTTGTCAAATAAAAATGTGAGCAAAAGGGCCCCCAAAAGGTGAGCACCTT
>JAJBUU010000068.1 GCA_020860205.1 Oscillospiraceae bacterium
CCCATGCCTATGGCTGGCTGCCATAAACCAAGGGGCAAATATATTGTAACAGCGGCAAATATATTGTAACAGGCGGCTTGTTCCTTTCGCACTTAATTATAGACTGCACCTTGCCCTGCGTCTCTGCGAAAAAGGGCTTGACAATGCGGGGAGAATGTGCTAAAGTCAGAACCAATCAAACCGTTGACGCGGGGATAAAGATGATCATGCTTCCGCAGAGAGTCCGGGGTGCTGGGAACCGGATGAAACACAGGTCATCAAATGGGCCGCTGAGGGCGCAGTCAAATGCAGGAGATGGGATTATGGGCGTGTGTTTGCCATAAAATGGGCAAACGCGCGGGTCTGGTTCCGCTTGGCAGAGTATTCTGCGACGTGTGGGCATACGTCAGTTGCCGGGGGTATGTTGGTATCCCGCAGAGCGCACGGTTCGCCGTGAAACAAGGTGGCAACGCGGATTTTGCTTTTCCGATGAATGAGCATAAGTTCGTCCTTGACAGAATGTGAAAGGCTTTCTGTCAGGGACGTTTTTTGTTATATTCCCCGGCAGTGAAGCGGAGAACAGGAGGATGAAAAAACATGAAAATTTCCCCAAGCCTGCAAACCGTGCGGGAAATCGCCGCCGACGGCGCTTACAAGGTGCTGCCCGTGAGCTGCGAAATTCTGTCCGATATTTGCACACCCATCGAGGCGATGAAAAAACTGAAAAACATCTCCACGCATTGCTATATGCTGGAGTCCGTTGCGGAGAACGAAAAGTGGGGGCGCTACACCTTCCTCGGCTATGACCCGCGGCTGGAAATCACCTGCACGCGCGGCACGATGAAGGTCGGGGATGTGACGCTGCAAACGGAGGATCCCTCCGCTGTGCTGCGGGAGATACTGGAAGCGTACAAAAGCCCGCGTTTGCCCGGACTGCCCACGTTCACCGGCGGCCTGGTGGGGTACTTCTCCTATGATTATCTGGGATACAGCGAACCGTCCGTCCGCGTCGGCGCGAAGGACACCGAGGATTTCAAGGATGTGGATTTGATGCTGTTTGACCGCGTGATCGCCTTTGACAATCTGCGGCAGAAGATCATCCTGATCGTCAATATCCCGCTGGACGAGGCGGAAACCGCCTACAATCGCGCGGCGCTGGAGCTGGAGCAAATGGCCGCGCTGCTGCGCACGGGAAAGCCCGTAGACGAAGCGCCGGGACGCCTGATGGGGGAGATGACCCCGCTGTTCAGCCGGGAGCAATTCTGTGCGATGGTGGAGCGCGGCAAGCACCACATCCGGGAAGGCGATATTTTCCAAATCGTCCTCTCCAACAGACTCAGCGCCCCGTTCGAGGGTAGCCTGCTGAACACCTACCGCGTGCTGCGGACGCTGAATCCGTCGCCATATATGTTTTATTTCTCCGGCACGGATGTGGAGGTCGCGGGCGCGTCGCCGGAAACGCTGGTGAAGCTGGAGAACGGCGTGCTGCACACCTTCCCCCTTGCGGGAACGCGGCCGCGCGGCGCGACGGAGGCGGAGGACAAGGCGCTGGAGGCCGGTCTGCTTGCCGATGAAAAGGAGCTGGCGGAGCACAATATGCTGGTTGATTTGGGACGCAACGACCTTGGGAAAATCAGCCGCTTCGGCACCGTGGAGGTGGAGAAGCTGCACAGCATCGAGCGCTACTCCCATGTGATGCACATCGGCTCCACCGTGCGCGGCGAACTGCGGGAAGGGTTGGACGCGCTGGACGCGGTGGAAGCTGTGCTGCCCGCCGGAACACTCTCCGGCGCGCCAAAAATCCGTGCCTGCCAGCTCATTGCGGAGCTGGAGGACAACAAGCGTGGGATTTATGGCGGCGCGATCGGCTATATCGATTTTGCCGGAAATATGGATACCTGCATCGCCATCCGCATCGCTTACAGGAAAAACGGAAAGGTCTTTGTGCGCTCCGGCGCGGGGATCGTGGCGGATTCCGTGCCGGAAACGGAGTTTGAGGAATGCATCAACAAGGCGAAGGCCGTGGTCAGAGCGCTGGAAATTGCGCAGGAGGCGGAACTGTGATTTTACTGATTGATAATTATGACAGCTTTTCCTATAATCTTTACCAGATGGTCGGCGCGCTTGCGCCGGACATCCGCGTGGTGCGCAACGATGCGATGACCGTGGAGGAAATCGCGGCGCTGCATCCGGAGCGGCTGATCCTTTCGCCCGGCCCCGGTCGTCCGGAGGACGCGGGCGTTTGTATGGACGTGATCCGGACGCTTGGCGCTGAGATACCGATGCTTGGCGTTTGTCTCGGACATCAGGCCATTTGCGCGGCTTATGGTGCAACCGTGACATATGCCCGGCGGTTGATGCACGGCAAGCAGTCCGTTGCTGCGCTGGCTTCGGACTGCCCGCTCTTTGCCGACTGCCCGGACAGAATGCCCGTCGCGCGCTATCATTCGCTGGCGGTAGACCCCGCGACGCTGCCGGATTGCCTGCGTGTTGTCGCGGAAACGGAGGAGGGCGAGGTCATGGGCGTGCAGCACCGGGAGTACCCGGTCTTTGGGCTGCAGTTTCACCCGGAGTCCATTCTCACCCCGGACGGGGAGCAGATACTTCGGAACTTTATACACCTGACCTGACCGCGCGGCTGGCCATGCCTGCCGCGTGCACGGTGCAAACAGGATGCAGACGGCAAGTATAATAATATAGTATAAGATAGAAAATATAATAAAAATTTGCAGATGGAGGCACACAATGATTAAAGAAGCCATCATTCAAATCGTGAACAAGCAGGATTTGAGCTATGAGGAAGCCTACACCGTCATGAATGAGATCATGAGCGGAGAAACCACGCCCACGCAGAACGCGGCGTTTCTGGCAGCGCTTTCCACCAAGAGCGCGCGGGCGGAAACCGGCGCGGAAATCACGGGCTGCGCCGAAGCCATGCGCGCGCTGGCCACCCGCGTGGAAGCGCCCTATCCGGTCATGGAGATTGTCGGTACCGGCGGAGATGGAGCGCACAGCTTCAATATCTCCACCGCGTCCGCGTTCGTCGCGGCAGCGGGCGGCGTAAAAATCGCCAAGCACGGCAACCGCGCGGCCTCGTCCCAGTGCGGCGCTGCGGACTGCCTGGAGGCGCTGGGCGCGGAGATTTCGCTGGAGCCGCAGACCTGTCTGAAGCTCTTAGACGAGGTGGGGATGTGCTTCTTTTTTGCGCAGAAGTATCACGCTTCCATGAAATATGTCGGCGCGATCCGCAAGGAGCTGGGATTCCGCACGGTGTTTAATATCCTGGGGCCGCTGACCAACCCCGGTATGCCAAAGCTGCAGCTTCTCGGCGTCTATGATGAGTATCTCTGCCCGCTGCTGGCGCAGGTGCTGATGGATCTTGGCGTGGAGCGGGGCATGGCTGTCTATGGACAGGATAAGCTCGATGAGATTTCCATCGGCGCGCCGACCACGATTTGCGAGTTCCGCGACGGTTGGATGAAGAATTATACCATTTGCCCGGAGGACTTTGGCATTGCACGTTCCAGCCGCGATGCGCTGCGCGGCGGCACTCCGGCGGAAAACGCCGCGCTGCTGACCGCGCTGCTCCAGGGCGAAACCGGCCCCCGGCGCGACGCGGTGCTGCTCAACGCGGGCGCGGCGCTTTATATCGGGGACAAGGCGGAAACGATGGCGGACGGCGTGAAGCTCGCCGCACAGCTCATCGACAGCGGCAAGGCGCTGGAAACGATGCAAAAATTTGTCGCAATGACGCGGATGTAAGGAAAATCGGCGGCAGCCGGATGCGAAGATCGCGCCGTGCCGCGGAAAGGACAGCGAATGACGAATATTCTGGAAACCATCGCCGCGTATGCCCGGCAGCGGGTGGCGGCGGAGATGGAAACGGTTCCGATGGAGGAGCTGCGGGAGGCGGCGCTGGCGGATGCGCCGGCGGACGGCGCGGCATTTTTTGCAGCGCTGCGGCGGCCCGGACTGTCCTTCATCTGCGAAGTGAAAAAGGCGTCTCCCTCTAAGGGGCTGATTTCGCCGGATTTCCCCTATTTGGAGATCGCGCGGGATTATGAAACGGCAGAAGCGGACGCGATTTCCTGCCTGACGGAGCCGAAGTGGTTCCTCGGCTCGGATGCGATTTTCCGCGAAGTGCGCGCCGCCGTTTCCACGCCGATGCTGCGCAAGGACTTTACCGTGGACGCATACCAGCTTTATCAGGCAAAGCGGATGGGCGCGAACGCCGTGCTGCTCATCTGTGCGCTGCTGGATACGGCGACGCTTGCGCGGTATCTGGAGCTTTGCGAAACATTGGGGCTGGCCGCGCTGGTGGAGGCGCATGACGCGGCGGAGATCGCATCCGCCGTGTCCGCCGGGGCGCGCATCATCGGTGCGAACAACCGCAACCTGAAGGACTTTACCGTGGACTTTTCCAATGCGGCGCGTCTGCGGGACGCGATCCCGCCGGAGGCGGTCTATGTCGCGGAGAGCGGTGTGAAAACGCCTGCGGACGCGGCGGCGATTCAGACCATCGGCGCGGACGCGGCGCTGGTGGGCGAGGCGCTGATGCGCGCGCCGGACCGCGGCGCGATGCTGCACGCTCTGCGGGAGGCGGCGCAGTGCTGAAACTGAAGCTGTGCGGTCTGCGCCGCCCCTGCGATGTGTTGGCAGCAAACGAATGTGCGCCGGATTACATCGGCTTTGTCTTTGCGCCGAGCCGCCGACAGGTTTCGCCGGACGCGGCGGCGGCGCTGCGGGCGCTGCTTGCCCCCGGCATTCAGGCTGTCGGCGTATTTGTGGACGAAACGCCGGAGACGGTAGCGGCGCTGTTGCATCGCGGCGTGATCGACGCGGCGCAGCTCCACGGGCATGAGGACGCGGATTATATCCGCCGCCTGCGCGCACTGACAGACGCGCCCGTCTTTCAGGCGTTCCGCATCCGTTCTGCGGCGGACGCGGCGGCGGCGCAGGAGAGCGCGGCGGACATGGTGCTGCTGGACTCCGGCACCGGCAGCGGCGCGCGGTTTGACTGGAGCCTGATCGCAGCGGTGCGCCGCCCCTATTTTCTGGCGGGCGGACTCTCGCCGGAGAATGCGGCGGAAGCCGTCCGACGGCTGCATCCTTATGGGCTGGATGTCAGCTCCGGCATCGAAACGGACGGACAGAAGGACGCAAACAAAATGAAAAATTTCGTCCGCATCGCGCGCGATGCGGCAGGAGGGGACTTATGACAAATCCAAACGGACGCTTTGGCATCCACGGCGGACAGTACATCCCGGAAACGCTGATGAACGCCGTGATCGAGCTGGAGCAGAGCTACAATCGCTACAAGGACGACCCGGAGTTCAACCGGGAATTGACAGAGCTGTTTCACAATTATGCAGGCCGCCCGTCCCGGCTCTATTACGCGGAAAAGCTGACGCGGGAGCTTGGCGGGGCAAAGGTCTATCTCAAGCGTGAGGACCTGAACCATACCGGCGCGCACAAAATCAATAATGTGCTCGGTCAGGCGCTGCTGGCGCAGCGCATGGGCAAGACGCGCCTGATTGCGGAAACCGGCGCGGGACAGCACGGCGTGGCCACCGCAACGGCGGCGGCGCTGCTGGGCATGGAGTGCGTGGTGTTTATGGGCGAGGAGGACATGATCCGGCAGGCGCTGAACGTCTATCGGATGCGGCTGCTCGGCTCCAGGGTCGTTGCGGTACACACCGGTACCGGCACGCTGAAGGACGCGGTTTCGGAGTGCTTCCGCGAGTGGACGACCCGCATCTCGGATACGCACTATTGTCTCGGTTCCGTGATGGGGCCGCATCCCTTCCCGACCATCGTCCGCGACTTTCAGGCCGTGATTTCCAAAGAAATCAAACAGCAGCTGATGGAGCAGGAGGGACGGCTGCCGGACGCGGTGATCGCCTGCGTCGGCGGCGGCAGCAACGCCATCGGCAGCTTTTATCACTTTATCGACGATCCATCCGTCCGTCTGATCGGCTGCGAGGCGGCGGGGCGCGGCATCGATACCTTTGAAACTGCCGCAACGGTCAACACCGGGCGCGTCGGCATCTTCCACGGGATGAAGTCCTATTTCTGCCAGGACGAATACGGCCAAATCGCCCCGGTCTATTCCATTTCTGCGGGGCTGGACTACCCCGGCATTGGGCCGGAGCACGCATGGCTGCATGATATCGGACGCGCGGAATATGTCCCGATCACAGATGAGGAGGCGGTCAGCGCGTTTGAATATCTTGCGCGGACGGAGGGCATCATCCCCGCAATCGAATCCGCGCACGCCGTTGCTTATGCGCGGAAAATCGTGCCGACAATGGACAAGGACCAAATCGTCGTTATCACCATTTCCGGCAGAGGCGACAAGGACTGCGCCGCGATCGCGCGCTACAGAGGGGAGGACATCCACGATGACTGACAGAATCGCCGCCGCCTTTGCAAACGGCAAGGCGTTTATTCCGTTCATCACCTGCGGGGACCCGGATTTGGAAACAACGGCCGCCGTGGTGCGCGCTGCGGTTGCCGCCGGTGCGGATTTGATCGAACTGGGCATCCCGTTTTCCGACCCTACGGCGGAGGGCCCCGTCATTCAGGGTGCGAACCTGCGCGCGCTGACCGGCGGCGTGACGACGGACAAAATTTTTGACCTCGTGCGCGACCTGCGCCGGGACGTGACGATCCCGCTTGTGTTTATGACGTACGCCAATGTAGTGTTTTCCTACGGCGCGGAGCGCTTCCTCTCCACCTGTCGGGACATCGGGATAGACGGGCTGATCCTGCCCGACCTTCCGTTTGAGGAGAAGGACGAATTTTTGCCGGTTTGCCGTCAGTACGGCGTGGCGCTTGTTTCACTCATCGCGCCGACCTCGGAAAACCGCGTCGCCATGATCGCAAAGGAGGCGGAGGGCTTCATCTATCTCGTGTCCAGTCTTGGCGTGACCGGTGTGCGCAGCGAGATTACAACGGACCTTGCGTCCATCGTCCGCGTCGTGCGCGAAAACACGGACGTTCCCTGTGCCGTTGGCTTCGGCATTTCCACCCCTGCGCAGGCCAGGCAGATGGCCGCCGTTTCGGACGGCGCGATCGTCGGTTCCGCCATCATCAAGCTGCTCGCGCAGCATGGCCGCGCCGCCGCCGCGCCTGTCGGCGCGTACATCCGTGAAATGAAGGACGCGCTGCGGGAGCTGAACTGACGCGGCGTTCCGCACCGACGGAAAATTGTGCGGAGATGAAAAAATCCCCGGAAAAAAGCCAAACGGGCTTTTTTCCGGAGAAGGATACCCGCGCAGCCGCAGGTATCGGGCAAGCGCCGGACGAAAGGCGTTCGGCGGCTGGGAACACGGGGACTGTTCATGCGGGGATACCGTTATTCGGGCGCGGGCTGCGACAGCTCCGCCACCCTGCGCACGAGCGCCGCATAGTCGTGCGCCAGCGCATCGGCGGCTTCCGGCGTATCCGCATCGGCGGAAATTTCCACGGCCTCCCGTTCCGGAGACGGTGCAATGCGTATGGCGCCGTCCGTGCCGTGGAGGGAAACCCCGTCCGAAAAATCTGCACCGGCCTCCATCAGCGTCTGTGAAAGCTCCCGCATCAGCCGCGCACGGCTGTGGCAGACACATTCCACCTGCGCGCCGTGTCCGCGCGCTTCCGCCTGCTGCGGCGCAGCGGGCGGGTCGCACGCAGGAACGTCAAGCCGCAGCTTCCCGTCCAGCGCGTCCAAATTGCACTGGTAGTAGGCGCGCGGCGTGCCGATGTCGCACCAATAGCCGTCCAGCGGCAGACCGAACAGGCTTTGCCCGGCGGCGAGCAGCGCGGGGAACAGGTCCTTTCCAAAGTCGCAGGGCCGTCCCTCCGGCACAAGCGCCATCGCCTCCGGCGAAACGGCGTAAACGCCGGTGTTCACCAAATCGGAAACCACGCGCCCCCAGTCCGGCTTTTCGATGAAGCTGACGATTTGACCGTCGCGCTGCGTCAGTACTGTGCCGTATTGCAGGGGCGCGGCGTGGGGATACAGTGCCATCGTCACGGCGGGGCGGTGGCGGCGATGTGCCTCCATCAGCGCGCGCAGGTCAAAGTCGCAGGCCGCGTCTCCGGATAGCACAAGGAAGTCCCGCCTGCCGTAAAACGCCGCGCAGGCTTTCACACCGCCCGCAGTGCCGAGCGGCGCGTCCTCCACATGATAGCACAGCCGCATCCCAAAGCGGCTGCCGTCGCCAAAATAGTCCCGGATGACCTCCGGGCGGTAGCGCAGCGTGATGCAGGCCTCCCGGACGCCGTTCCGCCGCAGCCAGAACAGGATATGCTCCAGCAGCGGCTTCCCGACCAGCGGCGCCATCGGTTTTGGCAGATCCCCGGTGACGCGCTTCAGCCGCGTTCCCTCGCCGCCGGCCATAATAATCGCGTTCATGCTGTTTGTCACCTCTTGCCCTTATTATGTGACAAACGCGCGCAGCGTATGCGTGGCAAAATTTTGGGCGACGCCGCAGCTTTAAGGAAGCCATTGAATCAGGGCTGCCGCTGCATTGATCGGCAGGAGCAACAGGCGGAAAACAGCCAACAGCCGCCGCAGACGCATTTGTGCGTCACCGTCAGAAGCAAAAGGAGAAAAAAGCACATGATGACCAACATCGTATCGGTGGGGCTTCCCATTAACGAAGCCCTGCGGGTCCAAAAGAATCGTTTTCTGCCGACCGGCGTGACAGACCCGGCGGGGCTGAAGCGCATCAGCGTTGTCACCGGGATACATGGGGACGAGCTGGAAGGACAGTATGTCTGCTTTGAGCTTGCCAGACTGCTGAATGAGCATCCGGAGCATTTGCACGGTGTGGTGGACATCTATCCCGCGATGAATCCCTTTGGCATCGACTCCATCACGCGGGGGCTGCCTGCCTTTGACCTGGACATGAACCGCATCTTTCCGGGCAACAACGACGGCGACATGGTGGAATATATCGCTGCGGAGATCGTGAAGGACATCAGCGGCAGCGACCTCTGCTTTGATATCCACGCCAGCAATATCTATCTGACCGAAATACCGCAGATCCGCATCAATACGCTGCATGAGGACTGGCTCTTGCCGCTGGCAGAGCTTTGCAATGTCGATTTCATCTGGGTACACGGCGCCAGCACCGTTCTGGAATCTACATTTGCTTATAGTCTGAACAGCACGGGAACGCCGACGCTGGTCGTGGAGATGGGCGTGGGAATGCGCCTGACGCGGGACTATTGTTTTCAGCTGCTGGACGGTATCCTGAACGCTATGGTGTATCTGGGCGTCTGGGATGGCCCGACGAAGCCGGTGCGCACGCCGATCATCTCGCGCGACGCGGACGATGTGGCGTTCCTGAACGCGGAGCGTGCCGGTATTTTCATCAAGGATGTGGAACACGGCGCGCACGTCCGGTGCGGCGAGCGGCTTGGCCGCATCGTCTATCCGCCGGAGGGCAGGGTGCTGTGGGAGGTCACAGCGCCGGTGGATGGCTGGCTGTTCACCATACGGGAATACCCGGTCGTGGAAAGCGGCTCACTGGTGGCGCGGATTTTGAAAAACCGGGAAGGCGGGAGGTGAAGCGCCGTGGAAAAAGTGATCGTTTATGAAAAGGATACCCTTTACCGCGACCCGTTCCAGATCACGGGCTACCGCTTTGGCACAGGGGAAAAGAGCGCCTGCATTGTCGGTAATACGCGCGGCAACGAGAACCAGCAGATTTTTTGCTGTTCCCAGCTTGTGCGGCGGCTGAAGCAGATGGAGGCGGAGGGGCGCGTTGCACAGGGACATGAAATTTTCGTGATCCCAAGCGCAAATCCCTATTCCGTGAACATCAAGAAGCGGTTCTGGGGCATTGACAACACGGACATCAACCGGATGTTTCCCGGCTATGCGCAGGGCGAAACGACCCAGCGCATCGCGGCGGGCATCTTTGACGCCGTGCGCGACTATCGCTTTGGCATCCAGTTCACCTCGTTTTATATGCGGGGACGCTTCATCCCGCACGTTCGCATGATGCAGACCGGCTATGAGGATGCAGAGCTGGCCGCACGCTTCGGTCTGCCGTATGTGATCCTGCGCCGCCCGCGTCCGTTTGATACCGCGACGCTGAACTACAACTGGCAAATCTGGGGGACGCAGGCGTTTTCCATTTATACCACGGACACCGACATGATCGACCGTCGCAGCGCGCAGACCGCGGTGGAAGCGATTTTGCGCTTTCTGGCGACGCAGGGTATCCTGACCGGTCCATACCAGCAGGGACAGGTTTCCCGCATTGTGGACGACAGCAATCTTTCCACCGTCCGCGCCGGAGCCGCCGGATTCTTTGAAAGTCTGGTTGAAGTGGGGACATATGTCGGCAAGGGTGCGCCCATCGCGCGCATCACCGACCCCTGCGACGGGGAGCTGTTGGAGGAGATTTCCGCGCCCGAAGCCGGAACCGTCATCTTTGTCCACGGCGAACCCATGACCTATGACAACACCGCCGTGTTTAAGCTGAGCAACCAGTGAACCGAAGCGCCAATGGCAAAAAGAGAGCAGGCAGCTCCGTCTTGCGGCGGAGCCATCTGCTCTCTTTTATATTACACAATGTTTGGCGTTTGGCTGAGCGCGATGATTTGGAAACAAGCTTAAATGTGCCAGATGTGATCTGCGTATTCGCGCACGGCGCGGTCTGCGGAAAATTTTCCGGCTGCGGCGACGTTCAGCAGGCATTTGCGGCCAAAAGTTTCCCGGTCGCGCCAGTCGTAAATCGCGCGGCGGCGCGTGTCCATATAGGCGCGCAGGTCGTAGAGGATATAGTAGTGGTCGGCACTGTGCCAATCCGCGCCGTCCAGCAGGCTGTGCCAGAGGTCGCGCAGGCCGTCGTCGGTTTCCACCGTGCCGTCCACCAGCGAATCCACCACCCGGCGGACGCGCTCGTTCGTTTCATAAATATCTCTGGAACGGTAGTTGCTGCGGATGCGTGCTATATCCTCGATGGTCGCGCCAAAGATATACTCGTTTTCCGCGCCGGCCTCCTGTACGATCTCCACATTTGCGCCGTCCAGCGTGCCGAGCGTCACCGCGCCGTTGAGCATGAACTTCATGTTGCTTGTGCCGCTGGCTTCGGTGCCTGCGGGGGAAATCTGCTCGCTGATGTCCGCGGCGGGAATCAGATGCTCTGCGTAGCTGCAATTATAGTTCTGCACAAACACCACGCGGATGCGTCCGTTTACGTCGGGGTCGCCGTTGATTTTCCGTGCGACGCGGTTGATATAGCGGATGATGCTTTTGGCGCGGTCATAGCCCGTCGCAGCCTTTGCGCCAAAGAGGAAGGTCGTCGCCGGGAAGTCTTGCAGCGCGCCTTCCTTGAGCGCAAAATAGATGTCCATGATGCACAGCGCGTTCATGAGCTGGCGCTTGTATTCATGCAGACGCTTGATTTGCACGTCAAACACGCTGTCCGGCGAGATTTCGAGGCCCTCTTTCTGCAAAATCACCGCAGCGAGCTGCTCCTTTTTCCGGCGCTTGACCGCGTTGAAGCGCGCGATGAAATCGCCGTCCAGTTTGTCCCGCAGCGAGGCCAGCCGCGGCAAATCGGTCAGGAAGCCGCGCCCGCACCGTTCCTCCAGCAGCGCGGTCAGCTCCGGGTTGCAAAGCCCCAGCCAGCGGCGCGGCGTGATACCGTTGGTCACGTTTTTGAACCGCTCCGGATAGACCGCGTACCAGTCCTTAAAGATGTCGCGCCGGATGATTTCGCTTTGTATCCCGGCCACACCGTTGATGCTGGTGGAAAGATAGACGCAGAGGTCGGCCATGCTGACCGCGTTCCCGCAGAAGATGGAGAGACCGGGATGCTCCTGCTGCAGGCGTGCCTCGATTTGGCGCAGGATGTTCACCAGCTCCGGCGCCACGCTCTCCAAAAGGTTCACGTCCCATTTTTCCAGCGCCTCCGCCATGACGGTGTGGTTCGTATAAGCAAAGACACGCCGCGTCAGCGCAAGCGCTCCGTCAAAGTCATAGTCCTCCCGTTGCAGCAGACGGATCAGCTCCGGGATACTCAGCGCCGGATGGGTGTCATTAAGCTGGATCACAACATAGTCCGGCAGGCAGTTCAAATCGCCGTGGTTTTCGTGGCAGGTGCGCAGAATGTCCTGCAACGACGCGCTGGAGAGGACGTACTGCTGTTTGATGCGCAGCCGCTTGCCCTCCCAGTCCCGGTCGTCCGGGTAAAGCATATGGGTGATGTTCTCCGCGCGGTTGCGCTCATCCAGCGCGTGCCGCAGCTCATCGGCGCTCAGGCACTCCAGTTGCGGCTGATTCAGCGCCTCGCACTGCCAAAGGCGCAGCGTGCCGATGTTGTCGTTGCGGTAGCCGATGACCGGCACGTCATAGGGTACGGCGCGCACGGACTGGTCTGCAAAGTCGATGCGCACGGCGCGCGTTTCCCGCCGCCAGCCCCATGCGTCGCCAAAGCGCGCCCATTCCTCCGGCGCTTCGCACTGGTTTCCGTATTCGTCAAAGCTCTGGTGGAACAGGCCGTATTTGTAGCGCAGGCCATAGCCGGTCAGAGGAATGTCCAGCGTGGCGGCACTGTCCAGATAGCAGGCGGCCAGACGGCCCAGCCCGCCGTTGCCAAGCGCCGCGTCCTCCACATCCTCCAGGCAGGCGATGTCCACGCCCTTTTCCGCGAGCAGACGCTTCATCTCGTCCAGAAGTCCCAGATTGAACAGGTTGGAATAAACCAGCCGCCCCAACAGATATTCGGCGGAAAAATAGCAGGCGTGCCGCTGCTGCTGCCGCTGCTGCTCGCAGTCCGACCACTGCTTGCCAATGCGCAGCATCACCACGCTGCAAAGGCAGTCGTGGAGAGCGGCAGCGGTGGCGTCCTCCAGCGTGACATCATAGCGAAGCTTCAAAAGTGATTGCGTGTCTGCCAGTATGGCGCGGCAGACGATTTCCTGATCTAATTTCACTGGGCATACCCTCCTCATTTCGATGTGTATCGCCGTTTTTTATATGGTACAAAAACGGGACGGCCTGATCTCTTTGGAAAAGGCCATCCCGTCCTGTTTGCACGTTCGTTTGCTTATTGCAGACCGTATTTGCGGTTGAATTTGTCTACGCGGCCGCTGGTATCCACCAGCTTCTGCTTGCCGGTATAGAAGGGGTGGCACTTGGAGCAGATTTCAACCGTGATGTTCTGCTTTGTGCTGCCGGTTTCGATGACCGCGCCGCAGGCGCAGCGGATCGTGGTCGGCTGATAATTGGGATGGATTCCTTCTCTCATTTGTTTACAAATCTCCTAACTGCAAAGGCTGTTTTGAGTGCGCCAAAAGGCACGGTTACAAAACGCGGATATATTATAGCAGGCTTGCAGCAGGAATGCAAGTCTTTTTTTGACCGCAAACTGCAATGCCCGGAGCGGGAGAGGGCGCTCCGGCGAAAGTGGCGCGCTTTCCCTGTGCGGGCCTCCCGCAGGGCGCTGGAAGCAGATACTGTTGTCCTGTGCGGGCGCGTCACAGGAACAAAAACTGCGCGGCGGTGGTTAGGACGGCGAGGAATATGAAGTTCAGCAGCGCGAAACAGAGCAGATAGTGCCGCGTCTGACCGGGACAGCAGCTCTGATATTCCCGGAAGGTGATCAGGCTGGCCAGCGAAGCGATAAGCGTGCCGGTGCCGCCGATATTGACGCCGAGCAGCAGCGCGGGATAATTTTCCGTGAACCGCGAGAGCAGGATGGCGGTCGGGACATTGCTGATGCACTGACAGGAGAGGACGGAAACCAGCAGCGTGTTCCGCTCCAGCAGCCCGGAAACGAAGCGGTTCACCGCGTCCAGACGCGAGAGATTGCCCGCAAAAATGAAAAACAGCACAAACGTCCCCAGCAGCGCATAGTCCACCTGCCGCAGCGCGTGACGGTCCACAGGCAGCAGCGCCGCCGGGATCAGGATTAGCCCGACCCAGTATGGGAGCAGGCGGAACACGATGGCGATGGACAACGCAAACAGCACCAGATAAAACGCGGCGCGACGCCCATCCAGCTTTTCCAGAAAGCTCTCCCGCAGCTCCAGCTTCTCCGCAGGGAGCAGCAGACAAAACACCGTCAGCATCAGCACCGCGAGCAAAAACGGCGGGAACAGGATGGAGACGAACTCCCCCGTCGGAATTTCAAAATAAGAATAGAGATAGAGGTTCTGCGGGTTGCCGAACGGCGTCAGCATCCCGCCGAGATTGGCGGAGATGTTTTGCAGGATGAACACATAAGCCATGTGCTTTTGGTTGTTTGTCGCTTTCAGCGAAAAATAACCCAGCGGCAGAAAGGTGATCAGTGCCATATCGTTGGCGATCAGCATACTGCCGATGAAGGTGATATAGACCAGCGCCAGAGCCAGCGCGCGCAGATTGCCCGTCAGCCGCACGACGCGGTGCGCCAGGATCGAGAAAAAATGGATATTCCGCAGCGCGCACACCACCGCCAGCGTCAGAAACAGGCAGGTGAGCGTCCGCAGGTCAAAATAGTCCAGCCAGCCCGCATCCGGCGGAACAAGTATGCTTGTGATCGCCGCTGCGCAGAACGCCGCGCACAGCACCGTGTTTTTCCGAATGAACATCCAGATTTTCATATGCGCTTCCCGTCTCTTTCCTCTTGTGTGTTCCGTATTTCTTTGATGATAGTGGAATCTTTGCAAAAAAGCAAGACCCTCCGTTCAAAAAGCGCGCTCGTTCGGGATATTCTGTGGGGGTTCAGCGGACTTTTTTGGAAAAAATCCAATAGAAAAAAAGGGAAATCCCCGTGACGCGGCGAATATATCAATAGGGATTTTTGTATCATCGAACGGAGGCGGTGTGCATATGGCCTGTCCAAGAGAGGAACGGGAGGCTCTGGAAAAACAAATCATCGGACCTTACGGCATTCCGGCGGCACGCTCCCGCGGGCGGGAGCGTCCGGAGCCGCCCTGTCCCATTCGCACCTGCTTTCAGCGGGACGTGGACCGCATCACCCACAGCAAGGCGTTCCGACGGCTAAAGCACAAGACGCAGGTCTTTTTGCAGCCGGAGGGCGACCACTATCGCACGCGCCTGACCCACACGCTGGAGGTGACGCGCCTTGCGCGCACCGTGGCGCGCGCGCTGCGGCTGAACGAGGATTTGACAGAAGCCATCGGTCTGGGGCACGATTTGGGACACACGCCCTTTGGTCACGCCGGGGAACGCGCCCTGCGCGCGCTGATGCCGGAGGGGTTTTATCACTATGAGCAGAGCCAGCGTGTGATAGACCGGCTGGAGAAGGGCGGACAGGGGCTGAACCTCTGCTATGAAACGCGCATGGGCATCCTGAACCACACTTACGGCGCGCCGGACGATACCCGCGAGGCCACGGTGGTACGCCTTTCCGACCGCATCGCCTACTTAAACCACGACCTGGACGACGCGATCCGCGCCGGGATTTTGGCCGAAGCGGATGTTCCGGCGGAAATTCGCGCCGTGCTCGGCGGGCACACCAGTGTACGCATCAACACCATGGTTTCCGACCTGATTTCAAACAGCGCCGACGGCGTCATCCGGATGTCAGACAGCATGACGGAAATTTTTGACAGCTTTCACAACTTCATGTTCGACGCGGTCTACCGCAACCCCGCCGCAAAGAGCGAGGAGAGCAAGGTGGACGGGATACTGGGCGGCATCTTCGACCACTATATGCGCAACGCGGAGGAGCTGCCGGAAAAATTTCAAACCATCGCCGCAGAGGACGGGCTGGAGCGTGCGGTCTGCGACTATGTGGCCGGGATGACGGACAGCTACGCGATTTCGATTTACGGCAGGCTGTTCATCCCCGCTGCGTGGAGTGTGAAATAGGAGGTTCGCGTGGCTTTTTCGGAGCAGTTTTTGCAGGAGCTTGCCGACCGCAACGAAATCGTGGGTGTGGTGAGCAGTTATGTCAACCTGAGTCGGCGCAGCGGCGCGAATTTATTCGGCCTTTGCCCGTTCCACAACGAAAAAACGCCTTCGTTCTGCGTTTCGCCGGACAAGCAGATATACCATTGCTTCGGCTGTGGCAAGGGCGGCAGCGTGATCAATTTCATTATGGAAATTGAGAACCTTTCCTATCCGGACGCAGTGGCGTTTTTGGCGCGGCGCGCCGGGATGGATATGCCAGAGGACGGCAACCCGGCGGGGCGGGAGCGGCGGGAGCGGATGCTCTCGCTGAACCGGGAGGCCGCGCGCTTTTTCCACAGCGCGCTGACCGCGCCGGGAGGCCGCGACGGACAGGATTACATCCGGCGGCGCGGTATTTCACCGGCGATGGTAACAGCCTTTGGTCTTGGCTATGCGGCGGATAGCTGGTACGCGCTGAGCGACGCGATGCGGGAAAAAGGCTACACAGAACCGGAGCTGATCGACGCGGGGCTGGCAAATCCCAACAAATCCGGCGGCGGCGTACACGACATATTCCGCAACCGCCTGATTTTTCCGGTCATCGACGTGCGCGGCAACGTGATCGGTTTTTCCGGGCGCATTCTGGGCGACGGGGAACCAAAATACTTAAACAACCGGGAAACGCTGGTTTTCAGCAAGTCCCGCAATCTTTTTGCGTTAAATCTGGCAAAAAAGTCAAAGCGCGGATATATGATTCTCTCGGAGGGTAACATAGATGTGGTATCGCTGCATCAGGCGGGCTTTGACTGTGCGGTGGCCTCGCTTGGTACCGCGCTGACGCCGGAGCAGGCGCGGCTGCTCACCCGCTATACCGGGGAGATCGTGATCGCCTATGACAACGACGCCGCCGGGCAAAAGGCCGCGCAGCGCGCGATCCGGGTGCTGGAAAATCTGGATCTCAAGGTCAAGGTGCTGCGGCTCACCGGCGCAAAGGACCCGGACGAGTTTATCCAAAGCCGCGGGGCGGACGCTTTCCAGAATCTGCTCTCCGGCTCTGCGAACCATGTGGAATATCTGCTGGACTCCGCCGCGCAAAAATACGACCTGACGAGCAACGAGGAGAAGGTTTCCTATCTGAAGGAGGCCGCCGGTCTGATCGCCGGGCTGCACAGTCCGGTGGAACGGGAGGTCTACGCCATGCGCCTTTCCGAGCAGACCGGCGTGAACAAGACGGTCGTTTCCGAGGAGATACAGCGCGCGGAACGGCGGAAAAAGAACGGCGAAGCCAAAAGCGCCATGCGCAACGCGGCGCGCGACCTGCGCGCCTCTGTCCAGCCAAAGGAGCGCACGCTGCGCTATGAAAACGAGCGGAGCGCGCTGGCAGAGGAGGGCGTGATTCGCCTGATGTACCTCGACCCGTCGCTGCTGGATGGACAGACCCTTACGCCGGAGGACTTTTCCAGTCCGACGCTGGGGCGGCTGTTTGGCATCCTGCGGGAAAAGGCCGCGCAGCACGCCACGATCTCCCTTGCCGCGCTCAGCGCAACATTCACCGCGGAGGAGATCGACCACATCACCGCGATTTTGCAAAAACCGGAGGTGCTTGCCAACGGACGGCGGGCGCTTCAGGACTACATAAATGTCATTCAGACAGAAAAACAAACGCAGTCTGCGGAGGCCGATTTACGCGCCTTTGCAGCGCAAAAGAGAAATAAAAAAGGGTATGGTGGAGCATCATGAGCGAAAAAAAGAAGGATTTGGACGTTCCGGAGGAGCAGGAGGCAGTGCAGACCAAATCTGAATCTAAGTCTGCGCAGAAATCGGCGGTTTCTGCCGCACAGCAGAAGCGGAACGGAAAGAAGGGCGGCGCTTCCACCGCCGCACAGGAGCCGCCCGCAGCGGAAAAGAGCGCGGAGCAGGTGCTTGCCGAACTGCTGGAAAGAGGCAAAAAGGCCGGCCAACTGACCAACAAGGAACTGGAGGTGCTGGAATCCCTGAATCTGGATACCGAAACGCAGGATAAATTCTATGCCGATCTGGAAACCGCCGGTATCGAAACCGTAATCGCGGAGGAAGACCTGCTCCCGCCGCTGGAGGATGACAGCGCGCTGCCGGAATTAGAGGCGCTTGAGGAAATGGAGGACATTTCGGAGGAGGAAGTCCTCGACGTGGACGCAATGGCGGACACCTTCTCCACCGACGACCCTGTTCGGATGTACCTGAAAGAAATCGGCAAGGTGGCGCTGCTGACGCCGGAGGAGGAAATCCGTCTGGCGCAGCGAATGGCAGAGGGGGACGCGGAGGCACGGCAGCGCATGACGGAGGCAAACCTGCGCCTTGTTGTTTCCATCGCAAAGCGTTATGTCGGCCGCGGGATGCTGTTTCTGGATTTGATTCAGGAGGGCAATCTTGGCCTGATCAAGGCCGTGGAGAAATTTGACTACACCAAAGGCTACAAATTTTCCACTTACGCAACGTGGTGGATCCGCCAGTCCATCACCCGCGCCATCGCGGATCAGGCGCGCACCATCCGCATTCCGGTGCATATGGTGGAAACCATCAACAAGGTCATCCGCGTGTCCCGCCAGCTTCTGCAGGAGCTGGGTCACGACCCCAGCGCGGAGGAGATCGCGGAGGAGATGCACCTGCCGGTCAGCCGTGTGCGCGAAATTCTGAAGGTCGCACAGGAGCCGGTATCGCTGGAAACGCCGATCGGCGAGGAAAAGGACAGCAATTTAGCGGATTTTATCCCGGATGAGGACGCAAGCGAACCGTCCGAAGCCGCGTCGTTCTCGCTGCTGCGGGAGCAGCTTACGGAAGTGCTCAGCACGCTGACGCCGCGCGAGGAAAAAGTCCTGCGGCTCCGCTTTGGGCTGGAGGACGGACGCACCCGCACGCTGGAGGAAGTCGGCAAGGAATTTAACGTCACGCGCGAGCGCATCCGCCAGATCGAAGCAAAGGCGCTGCGCAAGCTGCGCCATCCCTCCCGCTCCAAGAAGCTGCGGGACTTCCTCTCATAAAACCCGATACTTTGGACGAAACCGCGTCCGGCATCCGGACGGCATTTCGTCCGCAGCTGCACAGAGGAACGGCGACGTATCCTTTGGCAAGCGGGGCTGGCGGAAAACAGCCGGCAGTCTCACTGCGGCTCTGATTAAGCACCGCGAAAGAAAAACAGAAACGGAGATAACGATTCAAATGGCTGATTTGAACTGGATTATGGAGCAGGAGGCCAAAATCCCGCGCGGCGGCGTGCGGACGCGCTTTGCGCCGTCCCCGACCGGTTATATGCACGTCGGCAATTTGCGCACCGCGCTCTATACATGGCTGATTGCCCGCCACGCGGGCGGGACTTTCATCCTCCGCATTGAGGACACCGACCAGAACCGGCAGGTGGAGGGCGCGGTGGATGTCATCTATAAGACGCTCGCGGAGTGTGGTCTGGACCACGATGAAGGGCCGGACGTGGGCGGTCCCGTTGCACCTTATATCCAAACGGAGCGGCGCGGTTTTTATCAAAAATATGCGGAGTGGCTCGTGGAACGCGGCCACGCTTACTATTGCTTCTGTGACCGGGCGGACAGCGTGGAGGGGGGTGCGTTTTCCGAAACGCCCCCGACCGACCCCTGCCGCGCGCTGACGCCGGAGGAGGCCGATGCGCGCCGCGCCGCAGGGGAACCTTATGTGATCCGCCAGCGCATCCCGCGCGAGGGAACGACCACCTTCCATGACGAGGTCTTTGGCAACATCACGGTGGAAAACGCGACGCTCGACGACCAGGTGCTGCTCAAGCAGGACGGACTGCCCACCTATAACTTTGCCAACGTGGTGGACGACCACATGATGGGCATCACCCATGTGGTGCGCGGCAGCGAGTACCTGTCCTCCGCGCCGAAATACAATCTGCTCTACGAGGGCTTTGGCTGGCCGATTCCGCGCTATGTCCATTGCCCCGCCGTGATGCGTGACCAGCACAACAAGATGAGCAAGCGCCATGTCGACCCCAGCTATGAAGACCTGATTGCGCAGGGATATTTGACCGATGCGGTGGTGAACTATGTCGTGCTGCTGGGTTGGAGCCCGCGCAGGGAGATCGCCGAACAGGAAATTTTTTCCCGTGAGGAGCTGATCTCTGCCTTTGATCTTGGCGGCATCTCCAAATCCCCCGCGATTTTCGACATGGAAAAGCTGCGCCACTTCAACAGCGCTTACATCCGCGCCATGCCGCCGGAGCGCTTTGCCGCTGTTGCGGAACCTTACATCCGGCAGGCGGTGAAAAATCCGGCCTATGACGCCGGAGCGCTTGCCGCGCTGTTGCAGCAGCGCACGGAGGTGCTGACGGAAATTCCGGAAAAGCTGGACTTTTTCGACGCGCTGCCGGATTACGACGCGGCGCTCTTTGTCCACAAAAAATCCAGGACCGACCTCCCTGGCTCGCTGGAGACGCTGCGCGCGCTCGCGCCCCGCTTTGCTGCGCTGCCAGGCTGGGACGCGGATGCGCTCTCACAGACGATGTGCGACTATGCGTCGGAGTGCGGCTGCAAGAACGCGAAAATCATGTGGCCGGTGCGCATCGCGCTGAGCGGCAAGGCGGTTACACCCGGCGGCGCTGTGGAAATCGCGCACATTCTGGGGCAGGAGGAATCCCTGAGCCGCATCGCGCGCGGAATCGAAAAGCTGGAGGGCGCACAATGAAACAGAATGACAAGCTGAATTTGACGATGCTCTGTGACTTTTATGAGCTGACAATGAGCAACGGCTATTTTCAAAGCGGTTACCATGACCGCGTCTGCTGCTTCGATCTTTTTTTCCGCCGTGTGCCGGACGGCGGCGGCTTTGCCATTGCCGCCGGACTGGAACAGGTGGTGGATTACATACAGAACCTCCATTTTGACGCAGCTGACATCGATTATCTCCGCAGCAGGGCGATTTTCAGCGAGGAATTTCTGGACTATCTGCGCACATTCCATTTTTCCGGCGACCTCTGGGCGGTGCCGGAGGGAACGCCGGTTTTCCCCGGCGAGCCGATCCTGATCGTCCGCGCCCCCGCGATCGAGGCGCAGCTGCTGGAAACCTACCTGCTGCTGGAAATGAATCACCAGAGCCTGATCGCAACCAAATCCAGCCGCATCTGCCGCGCCGCGCAGGGGCGCGCGGTGCTGGAATTTGGCTCCCGCCGCGCGCAGGGAACAGATGCCGCGATTACCGGCGCACGCGCCGCCTACATCGGCGGCTGCGCCGGAACCGCCTGCACCATCTCCGACCAGATGTACGGCGTGCGCGCCGGCGGCACGATGGCGCACTCGTGGGTGCAGATGTTTGAAAGCGAGTACGAGGCGTTCCGCACCTACTGCGAAATTTATCCCACGAACGCCACGCTGCTGGTGGACACCTACAACGTGCTGCACTCTGGCATCCCGAACGCCATCCGCGCCTTTAACGAGGTGCTGCGTCCGCGCGGCATCACGAAATGCGGCATCCGCATCGACTCCGGCGATATGGCGTACCTGACGCGCAAGGCGCGGCAAATGCTGGACGATGCGGGTTGGACCACGTGCAGCATCACCTGCTCCAATGCACTGGACGAACGGTTGATCGCAGACCTGATCCGGCAGGGGGCGAAAATCGACATATTCGGCGTGGGTGAGCGCCTGATCACCGCCCGCAGCGAGCCGGTATTCGGCGGCGTATATAAGCTCTCTGCCGTGGATGACGGCACAGGGAACCTTGTACCAAAAATCAAAATCAGCGAAAATGTGGCGAAAATTACGAACCCCGGCTTCAAAAAGGTCTACCGTATCTATGGGCCGGAGGGCAAGTGCTTCGCGGACTACATCTGTCTCTATGACGAGGAGGTTGACGAACGCAGACCACTGGAGCTGTTTGATCCGGACGCAACATGGAAGCGCCAGACTGCGACTGGCTACACCGCCAGGCTGCTGTTGCAGCCCGTGTTCCGGAACGGCGCGCTGGTCGCCGCGCGTCCCTCGCTGGACGAGATCCGCGCTTACACGGAAACGCAGCTCGACACGCTCTGGGATGAGGTAAAGCGCTTTGACAATCCGCACAACTACTATGTGGATCTTTCCCCGAAGCTCTGGACGCTGAAAAATGAGCTGCTGCGGCACAGCCGCCCAGGTACGGAGACGCAGCAATGACGGCGGAGGAACGGCGGGCGGACATTTTGCTCCGTCTGCAAAGCGCCGCCGCACCGCTGAGCGCCACGGCGCTCTCCGAGCAGTATGGCGTCAGCCGACAGGTGATTGTCGGGGACATCGCGCTCCTGCGCGCCGCCGGCGCAAAGATTCACGCCACGCCGCGGGGCTACACGTTGCCGCACAGCGAGCAGGGCGGTCTGCTGCGCACCATCGCCTGCGTCCACGACGAGGCGCAGACCGAACAGGAGCTTTGCATCCTTGTGGATAACGGCTGCACCGTCAGGGACGTGATTGTGGAGCACCCGGTTTATGGACAGCTCACCGGCGTATTGGAGCTGCGCAGCCGCTATGATGTGAGCCGCTTTTTGGAGCTTTCCGCCAAAGCCGCGCCGCTCTGTTCCCTGACCGACGGCGTACACCTGCATACCCTGATTTGCCCGGACGAAGCGGCGCTGCTGCGCGTCCGACAGCAGCTTGACGCAGCGGGCATCCTTCTGCCGGACGCAGGAGATGGGAACGAGTGAACCGATGGAATTAAAAAACGCCGCACAGCAGCGTTTTTTAATTCCCCGTTAAGCGGTGCGGAAGCGCGGCGGGAGAGGGAACGCGCCGCGCAAGGCTGATTTTGGCAAATTGCGGTTTGCACGGCATGGTATATGGAGCGGAAAGAACAGAATTGCAGACGAACAGCGTGAAGCCGGAGGGAACCCTCCGGCTGCTGCTTTTGATAAACCGCCGTCGGGAAGCGGAAACCGGCGGGGGAGCGAACGACGGTTCCGCACGGTTCGGCACGGCGTCGAAAAGAAAACAGTCCTTGCATCACGATGATACAAGGGCTGTTTGTGTTCTGGCGGAGAAGGAGGGATTCGAACCCTCGAACGGCTTATGACCGTTACACGATTTCCAATCGTGCGCGCTCGACCAGCTACGCGACTTCTCCACGGCTGCTCGGACATTTTTCGTCCTGTTTTGTTGTCAGCTCGATTATTATAAAGGATTGTCGCGGCAAAGTCAAGTGAAATATTTCGCAATTTTGCAAATTGCCCCGGAACAGTTCACTTGACTACCACATTCTCCTCGCCCAAAATCGCGCGCAGCTCATCCAAAAGCGCGGGGTGAACCAGAATGCTTGCCGTGCGCTGTTTTTTCAAATCGGGAAAATACTGTACCAGCACATCGCCGCCGATGAACATCTCACGCAGCAGGTCGATTTTGCGCATGGCGCGGGCGTCCGTACTGCTGACTTTGACATAGAGCTTTTTCGGCGTATCGTCCGGATGCTGTCCCGGACGCGCGGCGATGGAGTCCAAATCCTGTAAGGGGCGGATGCTCTCGGCGATGAGCTGCACCTCGGACACTTCGCCGCCGGAGCCGCGCCCGCCCCAGTGACCGGAATCCCCGCCCGTGTCGCGCACGGAGAGGCGTCCGCGCGCCAGGATCGCGGCGTTTTCCTGCAAATAGCCGCCGCCACCGTCCAACGCGCGCTGAAACAGCAGCAGCTCCATCGCGCCGCTGTCGTCCTCCAGCGTGACGTAGGCCATCATCGAGCCATTTCTGGTGGGGCGGCGGCGATAGTGGTTCACAATGCCCGCGATGGCAATGCTTTGCCCATCGGAAAATTTGCCATTCCCCGCGGCAAAGCCGGAGAGGATCGCGCCGATTTGCACCGCACCGGCACGCGCCGCCTTTTCCCTGTATTCGTCCATCGGATGGCCGCTCAGGTACAGTCCGGTCATCTCCCGCTCCATTGCCATCCGTTCAAACGCGGAAAACTCCTCCACGTCCGGAAGCTGCATGGCTGTGGCCGCGCTGTGCGGATCCGCATCGGCGCTTTCGTCCCCAAAGAGCGCGACCTGCCCGACGATGTTGCGCCGCCCGGCGCTTGTCACCCCGTCCAGCACGCGATCCATCCCCTGCAGCAGCGCGCGCCGCTTATAGCCCAGAGAATCAAACGCACCGGCGCGAATCAGGCTCTCGACGGCGCGGCGGTTCAAATCCTGTCCATACATCCGCCGACAGAAGGAGTCAAAGCTGGTAAACGCGCCGCCGCGCGCGCGCTCCGCGACCAGCGCGGTCACAAAGCCGCGCCCCACGTTTTTCACGGCGGCCATGCCAAAGCGCAGTCCGTCTCCTGCAACGGTGAAATCCGCATCGCTCTCGTTCACATCCGGCGGCAGCAGACGGATGCCAAGCGCGCTGCACTCCGCGATGTATTCCGCGATTTTGTCGCTGCTGGCAAGCACGCTCGTCAGCAGCGCGGCCATATACTCGCGCGGATAGTGCGCCTTCATATACGCCGTGCGATAGGCGACGATGGCGTAACTGACAGCGTGCGCTTTGTTGAAGGCGTAGTTTGCAAAGTCCAGTATTTCATCATAGATGCTGACCGCCACGTCCTCCGGAACGCCGCCCGCCACCGCGCCGGGGATGCCGCGCGCGCTGTCGCCATGAATAAAGGTCTGGCGCTCCCGGACGATCTCCGCCTCTTTCTTTTTGCTCATGGCGCGGCGGATCATGTCCGCCTGCCCCAGCGAAAAGCCCGCGACGCGGCGGAATATCTCAATTACCTGCTCCTGATAGACGATGCAGCCATAGGTGACGGACAAAATCGGCTCCAGGATGGGGTGCTTATAGACGATTTTTTCCGGATGGTTCGACCATTCCAGAAAGCGCGGTATGCTGTCCATCGGGCCGGGACGGTAGAGGGCGATGATGGCGGTGATATCCTCAATGCTGCGCGGCTTCAGTCCGACGCAGACGCCGGTCATACCGCTGCTTTCCAGCTGGAACACGCCGCAGGTGCGTCCGGCCTGAAGCATGGCAAACACCGCCGTGTCGTCCTCCGGCACGGTTTCAATGGCAAAGTCCGGCTCGCTGCGGCGCACCAACTGCACAGCGTCGTCCAGAACGGTCAGGTTCCGCAGGCCGAGAAAGTCCATTTTCAGCAGTCCCAGCTCCTCCAGCGTCGTCATCTGGTACTGTGTCACGACTGCCTCGTCGTTGCATGAGAGCGGGACATATGTGTAAACCGGACGTTTGGTGATGACCACGCCGGCGGCGTGGGTGGAGGCGTGGCGCGGCATCCCTTCAATGGCGCAGGCGGTGTCGATCATCCGGTGGATGGTTTCGCTGCCGTCATAGAGCTGCTTCAGCGGTTTGGAGAGTGCAAGGGATTCCTGTATGGTGATGTGCAGCGCGTTTGGCACCTGCTTGGCGCATTCGTCCGTTTCCGCATAGGAAACGCCCATTACACGCCCGACGTCGCGGATCGCGTTTTTGGCCGCCATCGTGCCAAAAGTCACGATTTGCGCAACATGATCCGCGCCATATTTGCGGTTAACATAGTCGATGACCTCGCCGCGTCGGCGGATGCAGAAGTCCATGTCGATATCCGGCATGGAAACGCGCTCCGGGTTCAAAAAACGTTCAAAATAGAGCGAATATTTAATAGGGTCTACATCCGTAATGCGCAGGCAATAGCTCACAACGCTGCCCGCTGCGCTGCCGCGTCCCGGACCGACGGGGATCTGCTGGGCGTGGGCGTAAGCCACAAAGTCCCAGACGATGAGAAAATAGTCCACGAAGCCCATCTGACGGATCATGTTCAGCTCATAGTCCATCTGGCTGTGTACCTCCGGGGAATTTGGATAGCGCGCGGCAAAGCCCTCCTCGCAGAGCTTTTGCAGATAGGAAAATGCGTCCGTTTCTCCTGCCGGGAGCTGAAATTCCGGCAGGTGGTAGTGACCGAAGGTGAAGTCAAAATTGCATCGCTCTGCGATTTTTTCCGTATTTTCCAGCGCCTCCGGATGTTCCGGAAACAGCGCGCGCATTTCGGCCTCGCTTTTCAGGTAATATTCCGTGCCCGCAAAGCGCATTCGGTTCGGCTCGTCAAGCGTTTTGCCTGTCTGGATACACAGCAGCACGTCCTGCACCGACGCGTCCGCGCGCGTGAGGTAGTGCGCATCGTTCGTCAGCACCAGCGGAATGCCGGTTTCCTCGCTGATGCGCACCAGCCCGTTGGCGGCGCGGCGCTCGTCCGCGAGGCCGTGATCCTGCACCTCCAGATAAAAGTTCTCCCCGAACAGCGTCCGCAGCTCCAGCGCCTTCGCCTTTGCCGCATCGTAATCGCCGTTTGCGATGGCGCGCGGGATGAACCCGGCCAGACAGCCGGACAGGCAGATCAGCCCCTCCGCGTGCTGCGCCAGCAGCGCCCAGTCGATGCGGGGCTTGATATAAAATCCCTCCGTAAATCCCATGCTGACCAGATAGCAGAGGTTGCGATAACCCGTTTCGTCCTTGCAGAGCAGCACCAGATGGCTGTAAGCGTTGTCTATGCCGTGTTCCCTGTCCGTGCGTCCGCGCGGGGCGACATAGACCTCGCAGCCGATGATGGGCTTGATTCCGGCTTTTTTGCAGGCCTTATAAAACGCGACTGCGCCATACATTACGCCGTGGTCGGTGACAGCCAGCGCGCGCTGACCCAACGCAGCCGCCTGCGCCGGAAGCGCCTCAATGCGGCAGGCTCCGTCCAGAAGGCTGTATTCGCTATGCACATGAAGATGAACGAAGGACATGGTTTCCTCCCTGTCTATCGGATACACCCAATTCGCGCGTCACGCCTGCGGCGTTTCGCGCTCCGTCCGCTTGTATTTTCTGACCGCTCTTTCTCCGGAGAGATGATTCCATATGTAAAAAATCAGCAGAAGTTCGAGCCATTTTCTGACGGCGGTGAGGATCGTGACCCCCGCAGCGCCGAGAGAGGGAAATACGCGCTGTGTGAATGCCGCGCGCGCCGCGTCCCGGCCGGAACCGATGAACAGGATGTCCAGTCCCGCAAACACGAGCGCGACGATCAGGCTGTCCAGCAGATAGGCGCGTCTGCGTTTTTTCCTGTCCGCCGCGTCGTCGCCAACGGGCAGCGGATTGCCCATAAAATCCTTTGGCGGGGCGTCCCGTTTTTTCCCTTGGTTCCTGATTACGCTCACCGCGCCCATCGCGGCGAGTCCCAGCGCCTCCCAGCCGACTGCGCCCGTATTCACCAGCCGATAAACCGCCGCGGCGGCCAGACAGACCGCAAGCAGGGGCGGAACTGCGGCGCAAAGGCCGGTCCTGATTTTCTCCGGCATTGGGTTCGACTGTTCGTCGTTTCGCATTTTTTCATCCTGTTCCTCCGGTTTCAGGCAGGGCAGCCGTGCCTTATTCCTCGCGTTCCGTCGTTTCAGGGGCTTCCGGGTCGTCCGTTCCGCCGTCGGTGGAATCTGGCTCCGGCGCGGAATCCTCTCCACCCGCAGATGGTTCTTCCTCTGTGCCGTCGGGGCGCTCCGTTTCCTCCGGCGCGTCCGTTGGCTCTGGCGATGGTTCGGCGGAAGCTTCCACATCGTCCGCACCCTGCTCCGTGTCGTCCGGCTCCTCCTCGTCCTCCTCCGTCACATCGAAGATGTTGGTCGGAGAACCGATGACCGGCTCCGGGAAAGACCGGTAATCCAGTCCCTCATGCACCCGTTCCATCACGGATTTCCAGATCGTGACGGCGGGGTTGTTGCTGAAATACATGGTGGCGGGCGTATCATAGCCCGTCCAGACCGCCGCAACATAATACGGGGTAAAGCCAACGAAATAGCGGTCGTTGTTCTCTGTTGTGGTACCGGTCTTTCCGGCAACCGCCATGCCGTCAAAGTCCGCGCCGCTGCCGGTGCCGGTTGCCACCGCGTTCTCCAGCATATCGCAGATGTTGGCGGCAGTGTTTGCGGAGAAGGCCTGCACCGTTTCCGCCTCGTTATCCAGCACGACGTTCCCTTCGCTGTCCAGCACTTTGGTATAAGTGCGGCCATAGGTCATGGTGCCTTCGTTGACGAAGGAGGTGTAAGCCTGCGCCATCTCCCGGACGGTGACGCCGTTGGTCAGCGCGCCCGCCGCCATCGGTGCATAGTCCGCGTCGGCCTCCACCAGATTGACAAAGCCGAGCCGGGTCGTCATATAGTCGTAAGCCACCTGCGGGGTCAGCTTATCCATGATTTGTGCGGCAACCGTGTTTTTGGACTGCGCCAGCGCGTAGCGTATGGTGATGATACCGGAATAGGTATTCGGCGAGTTGCGCGGGTACCAGCTCGTGCCACTGAGGGTGATGGACGGCGAGTCGTTCACCAGCGTGGTCTGCGTGATCAGGCCGTATTCCATCGCCGGACCATAGACGGAGAGCGGCTTGATGGACGAGCCGACCTGCCGCTTGGAATCCGTTGCATAGTTCCATGCGTCGTTCAGCGTCTTTTCTCCGACTGCGCCGCCGACGGCTTTGATTTCGCCGGTATAGGGGTCGATGATGACCATGCCGGACTGTAACTGCTGGTCGGAGGTATAATAGGGCTTCGGCAGGTTGTCCGTGTCCTCATATACGCTATCCACAATGGCCTGAATGTCTGGGTCGATGCAGGCATAAATCTGCAATCCGCCGGAATAAAGGCGGCGGCGCGCGTATTCATCGCTGTAACCGTATTCCGCCTTCAGGTCTGCAAGCACATCGTCGATGACCATCTCCACATAAAAGCTGTAAATGTGGTCCGTATACGTTTCATTTTCCGTGCGGACAAAGTTCAGCTCCTCGTTTACCGCATCGATGTACTCGTCATAGGAGATGTAGCCCTGCTCGTACATTTCCGAGAGGATCAGCTCCTGCCGGTATTTATTCCACTCGCGGCAGGAGAGCGTCAGGCCAAGATCGGAGTCCGTAATGGTATTGGTGATGAACGGGTCATACTTGGACGGGTTGTTCGTGATGCCGATGATGCTGGCACACTCCGCAAGGGAGAGGTCCCATACGTCCTTGCCAAAATAAGTCTGCGCGGCGGTATAAACGCCGTAGCAGCCTTCCCCAAAGTAGACCGTATTGAGGTACCATTCGATGATCTCCGATTTTTCATAGGTCTTTTCCAGCTCCAGCGCCTGAAAAATCTCCAGCAGCTTGCGGGAAACCAGATCGGCGTCGTTCTCCGTGTTGTTTTTGATCAGCTGCTGCGTGATGGTGGAGCCGCCGAAGTCGTTGGACATACTCAGGAACATCTGGACGAACGCGCCAGCAGTGCGGTACCAGTCCACGCCCTTGTGCTCATAAAAGCGCTTATCCTCAATGGCAACCGCCGCCTGCTCCATGCCGTAGGGCAGGTTCTCATAGTCCACCCAGATACGGTTTTCCGTGCTGATGAGCGTATCCAGCTCGTGGCTCGTCCCGTCCGCGTCCGTGTAGAGGATTGTGCTGCTCAGCGAGAGCGAGGCGTCCTCCAGCGTGATTTTGAGCTGGGAGTCCAGCTCGGTCTTGACATAGTAGGCAAAAATGCACGCAAAAAGCAGCGCCGTAATGACAAAAACCATCAGTACGGTCAGGATCACCCGCAGGGCGACCCGCAGCACAGCGCCCACCGTGGCGGCGGTCGCATTCCCGGCTGTGCGCGCGAGATTCACGGCTTTTTTCTTATCCAAAGGCGCATACCCCCGTTTCCCGTGCCGCGCCGTGGCGCGGCGGACCCGTTCCGTCCGGGATCGACCCGCGATCCCGTATTCCCGGCTCATGCGATATATTGTGTCTGTTGTGTCTTATGATTATAGCACAGTTTGTCAAACGAGTGTAACGAAGTTGTAACATTTTTGCGCGCCGCGGCAGACGGCGCGCGGCTTTTGGCGGATGTTCCAAAATATCAGGGGATCATTTGGAGCATCCGTTCAAATTACAGCTCCAGCGCGTTCAGCTCCTGCACGATCTCCGCCTGCCGGTCATAGACCAGCAGATTCTGGTTGTGCGCAAAATATTCATCCGAACCATAGCGGCTGATGAAGCGCGCGGCGGCGCTGCGGATGCCCAGCTCCGTGATGAGCAGAACCATCTCCTGACTGTCGCCGCTGGAGTCTACACCGAACATCACGGCGCAGAAGCGGATCAGGTTGCCAAGCCGCGCTCCGGCCGCCGCAGCCTGCGTCTTGAGCGATGCGACAAGCCCGTCGAACGCGGCTTTGACCGGCGCAAAGCCGTCGCTCGGCTGTCCGCGCATTGCGGTCAGCAGCTCGATGGCGCGGTTCAGAACCCGGTGCCGCTCCGGGGAGAGCGTGGAGGCGCGCTTGCCGGTTTCGATTTCTGCGCGCACTGCGGCGATCTCCGCATCCAGCGCGGCGGACGGTTCCGCTGCATCCCGCACGCGCCGCAGCGCCGGAACCAGCGCGCCCAGCGCGTCCTCTTCCTCGCAAACGCCGCGCAGCTCGCCGCAGAGCGCGTCCAGCAGCAGCCCCAACAGGCTCAGACGCTCGTCAAACGCGGCTTTTTTCGTGCGGGCGCGCACATCCGCGTCCCAATCGCCGTCCAGTATCTGCTCCACCGCGTAGTCCGCGCGATATTTATTGAACAGCTCATAGTAAATCGCAAAATCGCGTGCGATCCGGCTGTTTTGCAGATACTGCCCCACAAGCTGCTCTGTGATGGCAAAGCCGCGCCGCTCATAAATACGGAGCATGGATGAAAGGTCCGCCCAGCCGCGCGCGGTGACAAAGGTTTTTCCGTCCGCTGTGGCCTCGATTTTGTAAAAATCCCCCTTGCGCGCGTCCAGATAGGTGGTGATGGCCGGGTGAACGCCGCTGTTCACTGCGTATTCCTTCCACGCAGCGTAGTCCGGTTCGATTTCCATGCGGCGCAGACGGTCCAGCGTCACGATGTCCAGCTCGCGCACGGAGTCGTTATACTCCGGCGGGTTCCCGGCGGTGACGACGATCCAGCCTGCAGGGATCTGATGACGGCCAAAGGTCTTGTACTGCAAAAACTGGAGCATGGCGGGCGCCAGCGTTTCCGAAACGCAGTTGATCTCGTCCAGAAACAGGATGCCCTCCTTCACGCCGGTTTCCGCGACCATATCATAGACCGAAGCAATGATTTCGCTCATCGTGTATTCGGAAACGCGGTATTCCTTCCCACCGTAGGTTTTTGTCACGATGGAGGGCAGCCCCAGCGCACTCTGGCGCGTGTGGTGGCTCATGGAATAGCTGACAAGTCCCACGCCCAGCTCCTGGGCGATCTGTTCCATGATCGCGGTCTTTCCGATGCCCGGCGGTCCGACCAGAAAAAGCGGGCGCTGTCGTTCGATTGGAATCTCGTATTCGCCAAATTCGTTTTTTGTGAAGTAAGCAAAAATCGCGTTGCGTATTTCTGCCTTTGCTTCCCGAATGTTCATGTACGTTTATCCTGCCTTTTTATAATATTATTGTATTGTAATTTACATATGGTTTCATGCCGTGCCGCATAAAGGGAGAGCGCCAGCGGCGTAAGGCACAGCGCCAGATATGCCGCCGCCGCCAAAGCGGAGCGCGGCGTGAGGGCGGCAAAGCGCGCCACCGGAACATATCGCCAGGCAAAGCATCCGCCTGCCCAGCCTGCGGCAACGCCCGCGCCGCAGAGCAGCAGCCAAAGCAGCGCGGCGCGGTCACGCCGCTCCCAGCGGTAGATATTGTAGGCGCTGCGGCCCGGCAGACCGTATCCCCGCGCACACATACTGTCCGCAGTATCCACCGCGTTTTCCAACGCCCATGTCACTGCGGCGGAAAAGGCGCGAACGGCGGAGCGGACCCGGTGAAGCCCATGCTCCGGCGCGCCGGAGAGCGCGCGCTGCGCTTCGCGCACCGTGCGCAGGTGCGCGGCAAAGCGCGGCACGAAGCGGAGCGTCATGCTTAGCAGCAGGGAGAGCACCGGCGCGGCGCGGCCAAACAGATACACAAATTTGTCCGTACCCAACAGCCGCTGGAAGCAGGCAAACTCCGTCAGCACAGCCAGCAGCAGCGCGGCCATCGCCGCACCGAAGCGGAGCGCTTCCAGCGTCAGCGGATTGCCGGAGGGCAGATAACAGAGCGTTGTGATGCCGGCGTGGTTAAACGCCGCGTTTAGCGCCGCAGCCGCAAGCAACAGCGGCAGATAGCAGAGGCAGCGCCGTCCCAGCGCCCGCACCCCGTCCAGAAAGCCGCTGTAACAGAGCGCGGCGCACAGCGCGATCGCCAGACAGACAGGGTGCAGAAGGCACATGGAAAAGAGCAGAACCAGCGCACACCAGAGAAAATTTACCAGCGGGTGATACTGCGAAAACTCGTCCCCCATCGCACTCTCCTTTGCAAAGCGTACCGCCGTGCGGCCATGCAGCCGCAGAGCTTGTCTGATCCCTATTTTACACGCGACAAAGGAAAAAGTCCACCGAAACTTTGGACTGTGCCGCATCATTCGCGCCTGCCGAATGATGTTGCACTGCCCTGTCGCGGCGGGGAAAAACAGAATGCGCCTGACAAAGGGAGGGTATTACAGGGGACGGAGGCAAGAAAATGCTGCATGATGCAGCAAGAGCGCTTTTGACAGCCGGTTATGAAACGGCGAAGGACCACCAACCGACGGCGGATGCATACCCGGCGGGCAGTCGAACGGCATATCGCCGGGCGCAGAAAAAACGAGAGGCTGTCGGATTTTCGGCGGCGAAGCGGTGTGACACAGCTTTATCTGCCGTCGTATCGTCCGAACTGGGATTTCCATTGATTTTACGACCGACCGCGATAAAAATCGATGCTCCCGCTCTGATTTTGTGCTATACTCGGAGGAGAACAAAGGCGGCGCCGCAACGATAAGGCTGCGGTACCGCCCGGAGAGGAATGACGAAATGACAACGATGGCAAAGCACAATTATCAACTGGATACGGATCAGGCGCTCGCATCACTGGACGCGGCGGAGAAGCCGCGTCTGCTGCTGCATAGCTGCTGTGGACCGTGCAGCAGCTATGTGCTGGAATATCTGACGCAGTTTTTTTCTGTGGCTGTGCTGTTTTATAATCCGAATATCCAGCCGGAGGCGGAATATGAAAAGCGCCTGTATTATCAGCGGGAGGTTTTGAAGCGCATACCGGCGGAGCTGATGCGCTGCGGTTATGACGGCGCGGCGTTCGAGCAGGCCGCGCGCGGGCTGGAACAGGAACCGGAGGGCGGCGCGCGCTGCACCCGCTGTTTTCTGCTGCGGCTGGAGGAAACAGCCAGATGCGCCGCCGCAGACGGCTTTGACTGGTTCTGCACCACGCTGACCGTTTCACCGCACAAGGACGCGGTGCGCATCAACCGCATCGGTGCGGAGCTGGGCGAGAAATATGGTGTGCGCTGGTTGCCGTCGGATTTCAAAAAACGCAACGGCTACCTTCGGAGCATCCGCCTTGCGGCGGAATACGGCCTTTATCGCCAGAACTGGTGCGGCTGCCGCTTCAGCCACGCTGTGTCGGAATAGAAAGCGGCGGCGCGTTCACTCCGTCAGCTCCCGCACCACAACGGAAACCTCCTGCGTCTGCGTGGCGCTTCCGGTAAAGATGCCCCGATTGAGCAGACAGTCGTGATAGTCCCGTCCGTGGGAGATTTTGATATGCTGATCTGTGACGAGCAGGTTGTTCGTGGGGTCCAGCCCCAGCCACATCCCGTCATCGTAAATCTCCACCCACGCATGGGACAGCCCTTCGCCGGGCAGCATTCCCACGACATAGCGGGCCGGTACGCCGTTTTTGCGGCAGAGCGCGATCAGGATGTGCGCATAGTCCTGACAGACGCCGCGCCCACGCACAAACGCCTCCTCCGCCGTGGTCTGGATGTCCGTTGCGCCCGGCTCATACACAAAATCCCGATAGAGCTGTTCCATCAGAAACAGCGCGCGGGCGTAGTTCCCGCCACGGCGTGTGCCGCAGTCTTTGCACCGCCGCTGCTCCAAATCGTCCGCATAGCGCAGCAGCGCCGGGCCGGGCGCGGTATTGCGGCTGCTGTATTGATAAATACCCAGACGGTGTACGTCGGACGCCATCTCGTAGTGGGAAAGCCCCGTTCTGACCGTTCCTGCCACGCACACGCGGAACGACTGGTGCGCCATTTCACACGCGCCATAAAGGCTCTCGTTCCCAAATCCGTCGCCAGAGCGCGAAAGGAAGCCGTATGGCTCCACCTGAACGGACAGGTCGGAAATCTCCTGCCGGTGGCTGCTCTTTGGAACGCATTTCAATGTAAAATGATGGTGTGTGACCGGGGCGCTGAAGCGGAGAAGCATCTGATAGGTGAAGCCGAGCTTCTTCATGCAGTTAAACCCTTTCCGCGCAGGGAAATCGCTTTTTTAAACGCGCTTTCCGGTGCGCAGGAAAGAAGCCACGCATTGCTGAGCGGCTTCTTTCTCTCTCTGTAATTTGTGGCGTGCCGCGCGCTTCACGCGAAATCGAATTGCGCGGTGTCGCCTTATAATTGTACCACAGCCCCGACCAACTGCACAATAGCCGGATAGTCGATTTGTTCCTTTTGCACAAGCTCCCGCAGCGCCGCAAGGCGCGCGGCATCATATTTTACCTGCGTGCGCGGCAACCGACCCGTCAGGCGTGAAACCTCGCGGCTCATGTCCGCACCTGAAAAATGCAGCCGCGCATAAAGATCGATGCGTTCCACGCGCTTGCCGACCTTGATGATGTTCCGTGTGTTTTCGTCCAGAATGCGGTCGTCCGCCATGCCCCAGAATGCGACGATATTGTCGTTGACCTTTTGCAGCTCAAGCATCGGCGCGTCGGAAAGCCGCGCCCGCTGCATTGCATAGAGCGCGAGCTGGACATAAGAGAGCGTTTCGCTCCCAATGGCCTCCCGCAGCACCACCGCGTTATCATAAGCGCGCAGCAGATTGCTGAAAATGGAGTTTGTGTCCTCGCTGTCGAAGCAGTAGCGGCGGACGAAGTCCTTGCTGGACGTATAGATATTCGGGATCTCCAGCCTGCGGCAGAAATCGTCATAAGCCTCGCGCAGCTGGTCGAGCATCGTGTCATAGCACTCCGCAAAAAAGCGGTTTGTCGTGTATACCCGCTCGGTGTAGCGCCCCAGCCAATAGAGCCGGTCCGTATGTTCTATCGAGATAACACCCATGTGTCCTTGAAACCTCCTCCTTGAGATGAGTTGACGATGAAAGAATCCGGGTTCCGGGAAAAGCGGGTCAGTCCACTGTGCCAGACCAGCGGCTCGTCCGCCATCAGCACGAACGCGCGCAGGTCGGCCTTGCGCGGCGCGCGTGCACCGGTCTCGTCAAAAATGTCAATATCCTGAAAGTCTATGACCTCCTGCGCGATGAAGCGCCGCGGTTCGGCGCGCAGCATGGCGAGAAAACGCTCCTTTTCCTCCCGCGTCATGCGGTCCGCAAACACCACGCCGTAGCCGCCGGCCTCCGCCACGTCCTTCAGCACCAGCCGGTCAAAGTTTTGCAGCACAAAGTCCATGTCCTCCGGGTAATACGGCAGATAGGTCGGCGCATTTTGCAGCTTGGGCGTTTCGTTCAGGTAATACTGAATCATTTTTGGAACAAAATAGTAAATGCCCTTATCATCGGCCACGCCGTTGCCCGGCGCGTTCATCAGCGCCACATTGCCCTTGCGGTAGACATCGTAGATATGCGGGATGCCAATGACGGATTCCGGCAGGAAATTCATCGGGTCAAGGTAGTCGTCGGAAATGCGGCGATAAACCACGCCAACGCGCTCCTTCCGTCCGCTGTAATCCTTGAAATACAGATAATCGCCCTCTACAACAAGGTCGCTGCCGCTGACCAGCACGGCGCCGGTCAGCTCGGCCAGATAGGAATGTTCAAAGTAGGCCGCGTTGTAGCGTCCGGGCGTCAGGATAACGGGCAGACCGCCGGGGTTTACATAGTCCATCGTCCGGCGCAGCAGCTCCGCATAATTGCGGTTGTCGTCGATTTGCAGGCCGCGGAAGGTCGCAGGCGAGCTTTGGCGGCAGAGCGAGCGTGCGATGAGCGGATAGGACGCGCCGGACGGCACCCGCAGGTTGTCCTCCAGAATGTACCATTCTCCGTTTTTGCCCTGCACAAGGTCGATGCCGGAGATATGGGAATAAACGCCCTGCGCGGGAAGCACGCCCTCGCACAGCGCCGCATAGCCGCTGCCCGCGTAGATAAACTCCTCCGGAACGACCTTGTCCCGCAGGATGTGCTTTTCTCCGTAGATGTCCTTCAAGAACAGATTCAGCGCGGTCACCCGCTGCTTCAGCCCCTCCTCCAGCACCGCAAACTCCTGTGCGGAGATGATCCGCGGAATGGGGCCAAAGGGAAACAGCTGCTCTTTGAACTCATTGTTCTTGTAAATGCCAAATTTCACACCGTATCTGGCAAGCAGCTCATTCACCGCGTCCGTGTGTCTGTATAGATCCAGCTCCCGTTCTTCCATTATGCCCTCCGTTCCCGGCCGGTACAAACAGGGCAGATCCGGCCTGAAAGAAAAAAATAAAAAGGTGCTCTGCAATTTCGCAAAACACCTTCGTTTCTTTGATTATTATAGTACAGAAGCACGGAAATTGTCAACCGTTTTTTGCGCTTTCCGTGGGACGAACACAGCTATTTATTCATTTTGGGAAATAACGGCGGCGTTTTATCCGTTGCAGTTGGTCAAAATGTGTTGCGGCTTGCCGGCATCCTTTCGGATTTGATGTATCATACTGTTGTTTCTTTTTTCATTTTTGCACTTGCAAAACCCGGCGGAGTGTTGTATAATCACCTTATACCATGCCGGTATGTTGGAATTGGTAGACGAGGCGGACTCAAAATCCGTTGCCAGCGATGGCGTGTGGGTTCGAGTCCCACTACCGGCACCAGAACTGGACACCAGCTTTGATACAAAGGAGTATCGGAGCAGATGTCCAGTTTCTTTTTTGAAAAAACACGTCAGGCCCTATGGAAAGAGAACGTGCGGCGTTGCCCGTAGAAATTGCATTTTTTTACAGAGGATGAAAAGAGACGGGCAAAACGGTATCTTTTCGGGACGGGCGGATTTTTTCTTCGCCGTCTAACAGGCGCTTCTGCAAAATTTTTGCAAAATTTTCAAAATATTCTGAAAAAGTTCCAAAAAAGGACATAAAAATTCAGAACTTTTTCAGACCTTCGTGTTATATTTATGGTATAATTTCAATATATGCAGCAGCATAGAAAACAGCGCGGAAAAGCCATGCGGAGGAACCGCATCATTCTGAATTGGGTATCAGGCGGCGTCGCCTCAAACAAAAGGCAACATCGCGTCAATCATCAGAGCGGCGGCGACTTGCGGAAAATTTTCACCATGACCTTGTTGCAAAAAGGATGCCTGCGTTTTTGCGCCTTGTTCTGAGGGGGATTTTCTGCGCAATTCGCGCTTGTCGGATCAAGCGGTGCTGCCAAAAAACGGAGGAGAACTATGAAAATTCTGATTGTAGAGGACGAGGAGCAGGTGGCCGATTCGATGCGGTCGCTGCTGGAGAAAAAGGGGTTTACCGTAGAAACTGTTTGCGACGGAGAAGCGGGCGCGGAATATGCGGAAATATGGACGTACGATTTCCTGATTCTGGACGTGATGGTGCCGCAGCTCAATGGCCATGAGGTCGTGCGGCGGGTGCGCGCACAGCACTGCGCAATGCCCATCCTCATGCTGACGGCGCAGGCCTCTCTGGAGGAACGTATCGCAGGGCTGAACGCGGGCGCGGATTATTGTCTGGCAAAGCCCTTCGATCCCCGTGAGCTTCTGGCCTGCGTCAACGCGCTGCTGCGGCGGCAGGGGCCGCAGGTGGACAAACTGAAGTTTGGCGATACATCGCTGGAGCTTTCCACCGGGATGCTGATCTGCGGAAAAGAACGGGTTCGTCTCTCGTCGCGGGAATTTGACGTGATGCGCTGCCTGTTTCAGGCGCAGGGGCGCAATCTTGCCAAAGAAACCATACTTGCCCGCGTCTGGGGCTATGATTCCAACGCGGTGGAGAACCATGTGGAGGTCTATGTCGGTTTCCTGCGCAAAAAGCTGGACAGCATCCATTCCGGCGTGCGCATCGTGGCGATCCGCCGGCTCGGCTACCATCTGGAAATTGTCGACAGGAGCGGGAACGCCTGACGGCGGGGCAACGGCGATTACATATGGCACAAAGGCACGAAAGCGGCCATACAAAAGCGGGAGTGCTTTTGTATGGCCGCTGTTTGTTGTTTTGATGTTGGACTGGCGATGTTGGGCGGCTTTTATTTCTGCAGCAGCATGATGTCAGACGGCGCGATCTGGATGTAAAGCCTGTCCCCAACGTGCAGCGCCTGGCCCTGCGCATATTCCACCGTCATATTTACGATGGAATAGCCGTCCTGCCCGGCGGGGGTATCCATCACCACGATGAAGCGACGCTCGTCCTCGATCAGGCGGGCGACGGTGCAGGGGAACACATTTTTGGAGCCTGCCGCCGTTTCCGGCACGATTTCCATATGACGGGATTTTACCCCGATGTAAGCGATGCCGTCCAGCGCGCGGTCGCCGGTTTCCAATTCCGTCCCCCAGTCCAGCGCGGCAACGCGCCCGCTGTCGAGGACTTTGATACGGGAGAGGTTCTTGCAGCCGGTCAGAAGGCAGGAGGCCAGCGTATCCGGACGGGCAAACAGCTCCTGTACGCTGCGCTTGCGCTCCGAACGTCCGGCGGAGAGAACGCAGACATTGCCACAGATGCGGAACACTTCCTCGCGGCTGTGCGAAACAAAAATCGACGGCCCGGAAAACGCGCGCAGCGTGTCCGTCAGCTCCAGCTCCAGTTCCCAGCGCAGGTAGCTGTCCAGCGCGGAAAACGGCTCGTCCAAAAGCAGCGCCTCCGGCTCGTTCACGAGAATGCGCGCCAGCGCAACGCGCTGCTGCTGTCCGCCGGATAGCTCCCGCGGGCGCTTGTGTTCCAGACCCGTCAGGTGCAGCGCCTCCAGCTTTTCCTCCACGACCTGCTTTGCGTCCGCACGTCCCTTTGCTCCGGCGTAGACGTTCTGATAGATCGTCATGTTCGGAAAGAGCGCATACTGCTGGAACAGATAGCCGACGCGACGCTTCTGCGGCGGCAGGTTGATGTGCTTCTCCGCGTCAAAGAGCGTCCGTCCGTTCAGGACGATGCGGCCACGGTCAGGCTTTTCCACACCGGCGATGCACTTGAGCGTCATGCTCTTGCCGCAGCCGGATGCGCCGAGCAGCGCCAGCACCTCGTCCGGGTTGGCCTCAAAGGATACGTCCAGCGAAAAGGCGCCAAGCTGCTTTTGGATGTCCACAGTCAGCGACATATCAGACGGCCTCCTTTTTCGCGCCGCGCTTCACCCGGCTGGCGCTGCGGCGCTCCATCATGTTCACCGCCAGCAGCACGATTGCGGAGATGGCGATGTTGATCAGCACCCATTTGAATGCCTGCGCATCGTCATTTGTGCGCCAGAGCTGATAGACGGTGGTGGAGATGGTGGCGGTGCGTCCCGGCGTGTAGCCCGCGATCATGCTGGTCGCGCCGTATTCGCCCAGCGCGCGGGCGAATGCCAGCACCGTTCCGGCCAGAATCCCCTGACTGCAATAGGGGATGCGGATGTGCCAGAAGATATAGGTGTTGGAAAGCCCCAGCGTCTGTCCGGCGTAAGCGAGCGTATCGTCAAAGGACTCAAACGCGCCACGCACCGTGCGGTACATCAGCGGGAAAATTACGACCGTGGTGGCGAAGATGGCCGACCACCATGTCATGGTTAGCTTGACGCCAAAGGTGGAGAGTACCCACGCGCCGATGATGCGCTTTGGCCCCAGCACACGCAGGAGCAGATAGCCCACAACGGTTGGCGGCAGCACCATCGGCAGCGTGAGGATGACGTCCAGTATGCCCTTGACGATGCGCGGCACCTTGGCGATGTAATACGCGGCAAAAATGCCGACAAAGAAAATGATAACGGTGGAAATCCCGGCGATGCGCAGCGAGTTCCAAAGCGGAAACCAATCCATAAAAAGCGCGCCCCTCTCTGTCTAAATAACGACGCAGGGGCGGGCGGCTTACCGGCCGTCCGCCCTTGTTTCAGCTTTTCGGGTTTTCAAGGCGTCGCCGCATCCATGTGGCAACAGCGCTGACGGCTGCTTTCCGCCAGACGCTCCTGCCGATTTATGCGGGGGTAGCCTGATATTTCGCGTGAGCTTTATTCGCCGATCATGCTGAAGCCAACGGCCTCAAACACGGCGGCGGCTGCATCCGTGGTCAGGAAATCGAGGAAAGCCTGCGCCTCATCCTGATGCGTGCTGACATTCATCACAGCGGCGGGATAGATGACCTGACCGCACATCTCGGCGGTGGCGGTGTCCACGACCTCAAGGTTGGCGGAGAATGCGTCGGTGGCATAGATGATGCCGCAGTCCACGGTGGCTTCGGAAACCTGCGTGGTCACTTCCTTGACGTTGGAGCCATAGGTGATCACACCGGCGTTGGCCAGCGTTTCCTCATCCAGCCCATAGTAAGCGAGGATTTTCTGCGTGTACTGTCCAACAGGAACGTCAGAGTTGCCCATAGCCAGCATGACGCTGCCGTCCGTCAGACCGGCGGCGAGATCGTCATAAGAAGTGATGCCCTTCGGGTTGCCGTCCGGCACGGCCAGCGCGACCTTGTTCTCCAGCAGATTGATGCGGCTGCCTTCCAGCACAAAGTCCAAACCGTCGGTGTTGACCTCCGGGTCGGCGGTGATGTCAAGCTGGTTCATCTGCTTCGGAGCGGCGGAAATGAACAGGTCTACATCCGCGCCCTCCTCGATCTGGGTCTTGAGCGTGCCGGAGGAGTCAAAGTTGAATACCAGCGTCACGTTGGGGGCTTCCTCCGCGTAAAGCGTGGCGATCTCGTTCAGCGTTTCGGTCATGGAGGCGGCTGCAAAGACGATCAGCTCGACCGGCTCCGCGTCTGCGGTTTCATCCGCCGCGTTCTCGGTCGCTTCTTCCTCTGCCGGAGTCTCCGGTGCTTCGGTTTCCACAGATTCCGCATCGGTGTCAGTGGTGGTGGTTGTGCTGCTGGAGCTGCCGCAGGCGGCGAGCGCGAACATCATAGCCAGTGCGAGGAGGAGTGCAAGCAGTTTCTTGGTTTTCATTGGTCTGGGTTCTCCTTAAAAAATTTTGGTGTTAGTCAATAACAGTATTGAAAATTGTAAGATTGTCTTGAAGTCGAATG
>JAJBUU010000044.1 GCA_020860205.1 Oscillospiraceae bacterium
CCTTTTGCGCTACTTTCATTTTACCGAAAACAACCTGATGCGGCATAAGATGTTCTATGGAACGCTTTGCACGCAAGGTGGTGTTTTTGTATGTATGGACGGAACCCGATTTGCAGAGCCGTTGGAATCGCGCTGCTGATCATCGGCGGAGTGATCCTCTTTGCCCGTGTGCTTCCGGCCGGCTTCTGGTGGTTCTGCGTCGGCGCGGCGTCGGTGCTGTGCGGCTATTTTCTGCTGCGGCGCTGACGGCATAATTGGTGGGGGAGATGCATAGTCTGTTTGTATCAAGCCAAGGAGAGGTGGACTATGGAGGTCAAACTGAGCAAAACTGAGCTGAAGGGCTATGACGAGGCGTTTTCCGGTATGACAGAGCAGGAAGGGACGCAGGAGATGGTGGTGCCGGATACGCTGCCGGACATTGGCGCAGTAGTCTGCACCAGCGGAACGCCGCTCATCCGCAGCAAGGACTTATCGGAGGGGCAGCTGCGGATGGAGGTGAACGTCCCGGCGCGCATCGTTTGCCGCCCGGAGGATGGGCAGGGCGTTTATGCGCTGGAGGTCAATATTCCGCTTACCGTTGTGATGGAGAATACCGGTATCCATGAAAAGAGCCTTTGCGTTTCCGGGCTTTGCCTGAACGCGCTGGAAACAAGGGTACTCAACCCGCGCAAGGTATCCGTGCGCGCCGTTGTCGGCGCGTCTGCCCGCTGCTTTCTGCCGGAGATGATTTCGGTTTTGGGCGCGCCGGAGGAGCCGCAGGAGGGACAAATCAACGTGCAGGAACGGGAGATTTCGTTCACACCGGTCTGTGCGGTGACGGAAAAAACGTTCGTGCTGGTCGATGAATTTGCGCTGCCTGCGGGCGTCCGGCTTTTGGGACAGCAGACCCGGCTGGAGGTCGGGGAGATCAATCCGGTCGGGACAAAGCTGGTGGTGAAGGGAAGCGCAAAAAGCTGCCTGCTTTATTCTACGGGGGAGGACGAGATCGGAACGGCGGAGTACTCCACAGACTTTTCCCAAATTATCGAGGCGGAGGAGCTGCCGGAGACCGTGTTCCCGGAAATCGCGCTGCTGCTCAGCGGCGCTTATTATGATGTCAGCGGCGAGAACCGAACCGGGAAGATGGAGCTGCATCTGGTGGCGCAGGCGGTGGTATATGGCAAGCGCAGCGCCGTTTGCCTGACGGACGCTTACAGCAACCGCTGCGCGCTCACAGTGGAAACCGGGCGGTGTACGACGGGCGGGATACAGTCCGAACAGACGCTGCGGGAAACCCTGCGTGAAACGCTGCAAACGCCGCAGCCTGTGTCTGAAATCGTGCAGGGCTGTGCAGCGCTCTGTGCGCCGCGCGCAGAGGACGGCGCGCTGACATTTCCGGTGACGGTCTGCATTTATTACCGCAGCGCAGACGGAAGCCTGAATGCCGTGCGGCGCAGCGTACAGGCACGTTTTTCCGCACAGCTTCCGGCAGGAGAGACGGCGATTCCCGTTTCCGTCGGGGCCGGTACGCTTACGCTTGCGCCGGACGGGACAGGCGTGGAGGTGCTGCTGCCGCTGGAGCTGCGGATTTTTGTGGAGGAAACGGAGGAACTCTCCTGCGTCACGGCAATCACCTGCGAGGAGGGCGCAGCGCCGGATTTTTCCGACCGCCCTTCGCTTGTGATAGAGCGGGCGGGTGCGGACCGCGACCTCTGGGCTGCTGCCAGGGAAAACGGCTCCACCGTGCAGGGAATTTTAGATGCAAACGGACTGGAGGACGCTGCCGCCGTTGTTCCCGGACAGATGCTGCTGATTCCGAAAATGGCATAAGCTCAGCCGCCCAGAAGCAGCAGGCTGGTTTCTGTGGAAAAGTTATTGAGGCTGTAACAGACCAACACCGCAGAAAAATCGTTAGCATCCAGATAAGCCTGCAGGCTGCTGCGATAATAGCGCAGGTCAAGAATGTGAATTTCCGAAAAGTGCGTAAACAGGAACGGACTCAGGCTGTCCATATAGGAATCGCGGACAATGAGCAGGGAAGGGCCGGCGTTTCCGGTTTCTATGGTCAGCAGCGGGGTATTGCCGCCGAAGAAGTAGGAGTATTTATCCTTTACAAGAAGGTAGCTCTCGTCATAGAGCGTACCGGGTTCCGCTGTGCCGGAGGGATAGTTGGTGACGGTCGCATCGCCCTGCTCCACGTAAGTGCTGATCGTGTCCGGCGCGACCCAGCGGAAACCGGAGGCGGAATAGGTCGTACCGTAAAAGCTGTCGCTGACAACGGTTTCCGTATAAGCGTCCAGCGGGACGGGGTCAAGCCCCATCGCCTGCGCAACGGCGGTATAGCCGTAATAAGCGCCCAGCGTTGTCCAGTGGTGGTCGGTGCGGTAAAAAATCGCCTCGTCGCTGTGCGCATCCAGCACGGAACAGATGTCGATGGTCTGCGCCGAAACGCGGCTGTATGCGTAGTCGATTTCCGTTTGCTGACTGTCGTTTGGCGCGCCCTCCGGCAGCATTTCACGCCAGATTTCGCTGGCGGAGGGAATGAGCGCAAAGTAGACCGCGACCTCGGCGTGTTCCGTCAGCGCGTTCACCGCGTCCAGACGCGCGTCCATGTCGGCGCGCGTCGGCGCGCTGTATGGCTCCAGCAGCGTTTCTCCGGCGCAGAGGTATACGCCGTTGTTCTCATCCTTTCCGCTCAAGAGCTCGCAGCGCGCTTTCAGCGAGGTCCAGTTATCGCGGAAGGGAAACTGGTCGGTCACATAGTCCTCCAGCGTGCTGGTCAGGCTGCCGGAAAACAGCGAGGAAAGGCGAAAGCGTGGCGCGGTTTGCAGACTGCGGTTCTCCTGCTCGGAAAACGTCTTGTCCGGGATCGCAAAATGCAGGACACAGAGCGCGCCGATGAAGATTGCGAACACAGCCGACTGGATGAGTGCGGCCTTTTTGTGCAGATGCATGGACGGAGCCTCCTCCTTCAAAAGCGGAAATAGAGAAACGGGTTATAGGTTGCATCCACCAGATAGGCGGTGGAGAGGACAAGCACGGCGGCGATCAGCACCGGCGCGGCAACGGACTGCGCTGTCTGGGGCAAACGGCGGAACAGGCGGCTGCCGACCGGAAGCGCCGCAATGATCGACACGGCGAATACGACGGTGTAATTTCTAAGGTAATAGAAGTCCGTGACATCCGCAAGACCGGAGCCACCGCCGAACATGGCGCCGTAATAGGAAACGGCGGCGGAAAAATCAGGCAGGTCAAACAGGACCCAGCCGCAGACAGCCACGACAAGGGCATAAACGTGCGCAAGGACGGGAACACGGGCAAGCGCCCGTCCCAGAAAGGCTTTTTCCAGCATCAGGAACAGGGCATAGTATAGACCCCAGCAGAGAAAATTCCAGCTTGCGCCGTGCCAGAAGCCGGTCAGCGCCCAGACAATCAGAATGTTCAAAAGCTGCCGCCGCAGTCCGCGCCGGTTGCCGCCGAGCGGGATATAGACATAATCCCGGAACCATGTGCCAAGACTGATGTGCCAGCGCCGCCAAAATTCCGTGACGCTTTTGGAGATATAAGGATAGTTGAAGTTTTCCAAAAACTCAAACCCCAGCATCCGCCCCAGACCGATGGCCATATCGGAGTAACCGGAGAAGTCAAAGTAAATTTGCAGCGAAAACGCCGCGATGCCCATCCACGCGCCGAGCATGGTCAGCGATGCGGCGTCGCGCGCCGCGTAAATATCCCAGAGCAGGCCGAGATTGTTGGCCAGCAGCACCTTTTTGCCCAGCCCGATGACAAAACGCCGCACACCGGAGGCAAACTGCTCCAGATCATTCGCGCGGAAACTGAGCTGGGACGTGATATCCTTATAGCGCACGATCGGACCGGCGATCAACTGCGGGAACAGCGCTACAAAGGTGCCAAAGGAGATAAAATTGCGCTGAACCTCCGCATCGCCGCGATAAACGTCGATGGGGTAGCTCATGGTCTGGAACGTATAAAAGGAAATGCCGATGGGCAGCGACAGCCCCAGCGTCGGGACGGACAGAAAGGGGAGCAGGCTCAGCGTTTCGGCAAACAGATCATAGTATTTGAAAAACGCCAGCATTGCGATGTTGGCGGCGATATCTGCGACCAAAATGCGCTTTGCCCGCTGCGGCGCGCCGGAGCGGAAGCGGACGATCAGCAGACCGGCGGCGTAGTTCAGGGCGATGGAGAACAGCATCAGAAAGAGATAAACCGGCTCACCCCAGCCATAAAACATCAGATTGACCGCAAAAAGCCAGACATTGCGTCCACGGCGCGGGACAAGATAATAGACAGCAAGGACGATGGGCAGATAGATGAATAAAAACGGTGTGCTGGAAAATACCATGTTCAGTCGTCCTCCGTTTCGCCCTGACCAGTTTGCCTGTCCGGACGGAAATTGCCGAGCGGATTCGCGGAGGCCGCACCGCGCAGCGCGCCACTATCCACATGGGTGTAAATTTGCGTGGTGTTCAGGTGTTCATGTCCCAGCAGCTCCTGGAGCGTCCGCACGTCCACGCCGTTTTGCAGCATCAGGGTGGCGGCGGTGTGGCGCAGCTTGTGCGCGGAATATTTTTCTGCGTCCAGTCCGGCTTTCAGCAGCGTCTTTTTCACGATGCTGTGTATTGTTTCGCGGCTCAGACGGGTGCGCCGGTTGGAGAGAAACAGCGCATTCCGATCCACCGCTGCAATGCCGCGGCGGACGGTCAAATAGTCGTCGATGGCCGCTTTGGTCGCGTCGTTTAAGTAGACCACACGCTCCTTGTCGCCCTTGCCGCGTATCCGGAGGTTGTCAGGGCGGACGTCGTTCAGGTTCAGCCCCACCAGCTCGGAGATACGCAGGCCACAGTTGAGAAAGATGCAGAGAATACAGTAATCGCGTGCGCGGTTTTTCCCGTCTGCCGCAGAAAGCAGCTGCTGGCTCTCTTCCAGCGAGAGGTAGCGCGGCAGCGTCTTTGGGATTTTGGGGGAATCCAAATCCTGCACGGGGTTTTCTGTCAGCAGCTTGGCCTTCCCGGTCAGATATTTATAAAAGCTCTTAATGGATGCGATTTTCCGCGCGCGGGACGCCGCGCTGATGCCATACTCTGCCGAGCGGCTGTGCTGGTTTTTTACGCGGTCCCGGCTCAAATAGGAGAGGTAGTCATAGACCTCAGAAAGCGTGACCGTGCGGACAAAGTCCAGGTCTACGTCGCAGATGGAGATGTTCTCCAGCTCCGTTGCGCGGGGGACAAGACCGCGATGCAGCTTCAGATAGCGAAAAAAGGTGCGCAGGTCAAGGAAATATTCATCCACCGTGTTTTTGGAATGGCCGCGAATGGTTTCATGATAGGTCAAAAAATCTTTCAGAATCTGCGGCGTTTCGTCCGCATCTGCCTTCCAGTTCATAAAAGACGCTCCCTTTTGCAAACGTGTTTGCAGTGATTTTACCCCTTTTCGCAGGTTTCGTCAATAGAGGAACGTCCGAGGAAAGGGCAAAAGTCGTTGTGATTCATGGCTGAAAAAAATGAATTTTTATCCGGTTTCAAAGACAGACATCGAATTTTGCAGTGCTTCATCATGCGAGAAAGAACCATATTTGATAATTTTCATCCGAGATGAAACGATTTGCACCACAAAAACAAAATGCGCGATGAAAGAAAAATGTGATAAGAATATACTATATAGCTGTTTTTTTCGGGAACAAAACAATACGCGGGAGACAGACGGTACGTTCTGCCTCCCGCGCTCGGTCAGGGGTGTGTATCAGGAATCAGGAGTAGGTTTTGGAGCAATCATCATGGCTTTCGCTTACCTGCGCGCAGTCGCAGCGGCTTTGGCTGCAAAGTGCGGCGGTGTTCAGCTGCTCCATGTAGGTGGCGAAGCGTTTTGCGGCCAGCATCGCCTGTGTGATGTAGTTGCCGTCTTCGTCATAAGCCTCGCTTTCCGGAATTTTTTCAATGCGCACGGCGCAGACCTTGTATTCCGGCGCGCGGGCGATGGAGTCCAGCGCGGCATTTGTGAGCCAGTTGGCGTTGCCATCCAGGAAGTGGAAAGGCATCCAGCATTCGCCGGGATTGGTCTTTTCGGAAACATGCGCCTCAGAGGAAATCGTGCCGCGACGGGAGGAAACGCGAATGCGTTCGCCGTCATGGATACCGGCTTTTTCGGCATCCTCCGGGTTGATCTCAATGTAGGAGTGACCCGAAAGCTCCATCAGGCCGGGCGTTTTTTCAGTCATCGCACCGGCGTTGTAGTGGTAGAGATTGCGGCCGGTCATCATATACAGCGGGTATTCCTCATCCGGCAGCTCCTGCGCGGGCTTATACTCAGACGGGTAATAGGTGCCTTCGCCCCGGCTGAATTTGCCGACGTGCATGATCGGCGTACCGGGATGTGTCGGTGAGGTGCAGGGCCACTGCAAGCCGTTTCCACCGACCTCCTCACTGTCCAGACGGGCATGGGAGATACCGGCGAAGGATGGCGTCAGAGAGGCGATCTCGTCCATGATCTCCGCGCTGGTCAGATGGGGCTGCGGATAGCCCATGCGGTTCATGATGTCGATGAAAATATCGGTATCCAGCCGCATATTGCCGGGAACGGTGAGCGCCTTGCGGACACGCTGTACCCTGCGCTCGCTGTTGGTGAAGGTGCCTTCCTTTTCCGCGTATGAGCGGCCGGGAAGGATCACATCGGCGTACTTGGCGGTTTCCGTCATGAACAGCTCGTCCACCACAAGGAAGTCCAGACTGTTGAGCGCATGGAGGACATGGTGCGTGTCCGGGTCGGTGCGGACGGGGTCTTCTCCAAAGATGAACAGACCCTTGATTTTGCCCTCGATCATTGCGGGGAAGCAGTCCGTGGCCTTCATGCCGGGATTGGGGTCAAGCGGAACGCCCCATGCTTTTTCAAATTTTTCACGCACTTCGGGGATGTGGACCTTCTGGTAGCCGGTATAGTCTGTCGGCATGGCGCCCATGTCGCAGGCCCCCTGCACGTTGTTCTGTCCGCGAATGGGGTTCACACCGCAGCCGGGACGCCCCAGCTTGCCGCAAACCATCGCAAGGTTGGAGAGCGACATAACGGCTTCCGTGCCGGTGGAATGTTCCGTAACGCCGAGACAGTAGAGGATCGGCGCGGCCTTCGCGTTGGCATAAATGCGCGCGGCCTTCCGCAGCTGCTCTGCCGGAACGTTGCAGATCGGCGCCACATATTCCGGCGTATACTTCGCGGTGAGCGCTTTCAGCTCCTCAAATTTGGCAAGGTCTGTGCGGGATTGGATAAACTCCCTGTCTTCCAGTCCCTGCGCCAGGATCACGTTGATCATGCAGTTGACAAGCGCAACATTGGTGCCAGGACGGAGCTTCAAATGGACGGTGGCTTTGGAAGCCAGGCCGGTGACGCGGGGGTCGGCAACGATGAATTTTGCGCCCCTGCGCTGTGCCGCGCGAAGCCACATACCGAGAACCGGATGCGCTTCTTCGGCGTTGGAACCGATGATCATGATCACATCGGAATCCTGCGTAATGTCTGCAAAGGTGTTTGTCATAGCACCTGAGCCCAAAGTTGTCGCCAGACCGGAGACTGTTGGGGCGTGTCAGACACGGGCGCAGTTATCGGTATTGTTGCTGCCGAAAACTGTGCGCACCATTTTTTGAAGCATATAAATGTCTTCGTTTGTGGAGCGGGAGCAGGCAAACCCGGCCAGCGCCCCGCCGCCGTATTTGTTTTTGATTTCCGTGAACCGGCTGGCCACAAGGTCAAGCGCCTCGTCCCAGCTTGCCTTGCGGAATGTGCCGGTGGCGCGGTCTTTGATCAGCGGGTCGGTCAGGCGTGTGCCGGATTCGATGAATTTGTAGGAACCAAAGCGGCCCTTGACGCACAGACGGTTGTGGTTGGTCGGGCCATCCGCGCCCTCTACGCCGACAAAGTGTCCGTCGCGCATCAGCAAATCCATCTGGCAGCCCACCGCGCAGTGCGGGCAGGTGGTGCGGACGCGCGTGACTTCCCAATCCCGGAACTGGAGTCCATCCGTCTTGGAGAGCGCGCCGGTGGGACAGGCTTCCACGCAGTTGCCGCAGGATTCGCAGAGATCCAAATCAATGTGGATATAGGGAACGTCCAGTTTGCTCTCGTAGCCGCGCCCGACAAGGGAGATGGCCTCACGGCCGGAAACCTGAGCGCAGGTTCGCTGGCAGCGGCGGCACATGATGCACAGGTTGGGGTCAAAGGTGAAGAACGGATTTTCCGTTTCCTTTGGCAGGATGGGGTTTTCAAATTCGCCCGGTTCCACGCCATAAAGCCGACAATAGGACTGGAGCGGGCATCTGCCGTTCTGCGGGCAGCTAAAGCAGTTTGTCTTGTGGCGGGTCATCAGCATCTCCAGGATGGTTTTTCGGTATTGCACCACCTTTGGAGAATTTGTTTCGATCACAAGCCCTTCGTAGCACGGCTCCGTGCAGGCGGTTTGAATTTCCTGAATCCCGTCGGGGCGCAGGACCTCCACCACGCACATCCGGCAGGAACCCTCCGGCATCAGTCCCTTCAGGTAACATAGATGAGGGATGTCGATGCCGAGCTGTTCCGCAGCGCAGAAAATCGTGGTATTTTCCGGGACTTCTACGGAAATGCCGTCTATCGTCACGTGTATTCGTTGTTCGTTCAAATGATGAACCTCCTTCTTTTCCCAAGTATTCTCTTGGCAGTACCGCACAAATGCCTTGCGGCGTCTGACGGCGGTTTTGCGCAAAAGCATAAGGCTTTCCTGCGCCTTATTCTGACGTAAAATTTCCCGCCAGACCCTTTTGCCGGTTTATACGGTGCTGCTCCTTGTATTATAGAGTAGTAGTTTTTAGTGTCCCTCTCCAAGGACAAGTGCTA
>JAJBUU010000062.1 GCA_020860205.1 Oscillospiraceae bacterium
CGACCACAGGCACGACTACAGGCACGACTACAGGCACAACTACCGGCACAACTACCGGCACAGCCTCCGGAACGCTGATCGGGGAAACCGCGGCAGAGGACATCGCTCTGGCCGACGCGGGTGCAAGCAGAACCGACGTCACCTATCTGAACAGCTGGCTTGAGTATGACGATGGACGCATGGAGTGCTACGAGGTCGAGTTTGCGGTTGGCAGCACGGTCTATGAGTACAAGATCGGCCTGTATGACGGCACGATTCGGAGCAGGGATGTAGAAACACGCGGCGGCACAGGCGCCAGCAGCGGCAATACCACGCAGTCCACGCTGATCGGCGAGGACGCGGCGCTCTCCGCAGCGCTGTCCCACGCGGGCGTGTCCGCTTCGGACGCCAGCAAAACCAAAGTGAAGCTCGACCGGGATGACGGCGTTTATGTCTATGAGGTTGAGTTTACCGTTGGCTGGCTGGAATATGAATACGAAATCGACGCCGCAAGCGGCAGCATCCTCTCCTTTGAGATCGACGATTGACACAACTTTGCCCAAACTCTAAAAAAGAAAGAGAACCGGTTCCCCGCCGGTTCTCTTTTCCTGTGCTCCGCCGTCTGCCCGCGTTTGTTGCCGCTTATACGATCATCATAGCATCGCCAAAGGAGAAAAAGCGGTAGCGTTCCGCGACGGCGGTGCGGTACGCGCTCAGGATGTTTTCCCTCCCGGCGAGAGCGGAAACAAGCATGATCAGCGTACTCTCCGGCAGGTGAAAGTTGGTGATGAGCGCGTCGATGCACTTGAACCGATAGCCGGGATAGATGAAAATATTCGTCCAGCCGCTGCCGGGACGCAGCGTGCCGTCCTCCGCCGCAAAGCTCTCCAACGTGCGGCAGGACGTGGTGCCAACAGCGATGATGCGCCCTCCGGCGCGTCTGGTTTCCGTGACGCATCGCGCCGTTTCCTCCGGCACAATGCAGAACTCGGAGTGCATCTCGTGGTCTAAAATGTCATCCTCCTTCACCGGGCGGAACGTCCCAAGCCCGACGTGGAGCGTCACATAACAGAGCTGCACACCCATATCCTGAATGCGTCCGAGCAGCTCCTGTGTAAAATGCAGCCCCGCAGTCGGCGCGGCGGCGGAGCCGGGGTCGCGGCAATAGACCGTCTGATAGCGCTCCCGGTCGGAGAGCTTTTCCCGAATATACGGCGGCAGCGGCATTTCGCCCAGCTGCTCCAGCACCTCCAGAAAAATGCCCTCATAAAAAAAGCGCACCAGTCGGTTCCCGCCGGCCACCTCCGCCTCTATCTCGGCGCGCAGCGCCCCGTCGCCGAATGTGACGCGCGCGCCGGGGCGCAGCTTTTTTCCGGGGCGCACCAGACATTCCCAGACGTCGCCGCCCCTGTCGGTCAGAAGCAGCAGCTCGCAAACGCCGCCGCCCGGTTCGCGGCGCCCGATCAGGCGCGCGGGCAGCACGCGGGAGTCATTCAGCACCAGGCAATCCCCCGGACGCAGAAACTCCGGCAGTTCATAAAAATGCCGGTGCTGCATCGCGCCGCTGTCCCGTTCCAGCACCAAAAGGCGGGATGCGTCCCGCCGTTCCAGCGGGGTCTGTGCAATCAGCTCCTTCGGAAGCTCAAAGTCAAAATCACTGCGTTTCATATCCTGTCTTTTTCTCCTGTTCCGCCTTCAGGAACCACCGATTTCATAACTCCCGGTGTCCGGGCGGCATCTTCTGTGCGGTCCTTCGCTGCAAACTCTGCTCGTCCCGCCATCCCGGCCCATGGAATCAGCGCTTCTCCTTATTCGCCATAGCTCAGTCCCACGCCGGTATAGTAGAAACCGAGAATGTCGCGGTAGTCCATATCATAATACTTTGCCATTGCATAAGCGCCCCACTGGCTCATTCCGACGCGGTGACCGTAAGCGCCCTGCGTCCATGCGCTGGACTCATATGGGTCCTCCACGCCGCGGAGATAAGGGAGCGCGTCGCGGAACACATCCTCGCTGTTCAGCGTGGAGCCGCCGTCCGCCGCAAAAAACAGCGCGTCGATCAGTGCGCCGTCACAGGTGAGGTACAGATTTTCCGTGGCGGCCACGGCGGAGAGGATGCTCTCCGCATCGGTATAACCCAGATAGACCTGACAATAGTCGTCGTTCGTCAGGTCAAAGCCGCAGACGGCGGCATAGCTTTCCGCGCGCACTGTGAACATCGCGTAAGTCCGCGCGGCGATTGCCTGCGCCTTCAGCGCTTCAGTCGGGAACGCGCCGCCCATTTCCCCGGCGCAGACGCCCGCGACATAGCGTTCCGTTTCCACGACGTTGACGACGGTGATCTGGCCGTTGCCCAGGTCGGCGTAAGCAAAATCCCCATAATAGCGGCGACCGGAAAACCATGTGACGCTCTCCTCTCCGTCGCAGAGCGGATGCACCGCAAAATAGTCATCCGCCCCCGTGCGTTCCACGGAATACAGCAGTGTGTCGGTCCCGGTGATATAAACGCCGATGCCGGTATCGCCAAAGGGACGCATGGTGATCTGCGTTTCGTCCGTCTGCGCGTCCTCATCGTCAAACTGAACAAACGTGCCGTCCTCCAGATACCCGAAGGCGTAGCCGCAGCCGACGGCGTTTTCCAGGTTGGCCGCCGTCATGGAGGAGTCGCGCTCCTCGCTGTAATAGTAGCGCAGCCCGACCCGGAGCGTGTCTGTCGGGATGGAAACGCGCCCGTCCTCATAGAGCAGGCCACCCCCGCCGGAGGATGCGCCCGCCGTCCCGGCGGACGAGAGCGCCACGGTTCCGTTCGCCGTCAGCGCATAGACCTCGTCGCTTCCCAGCTGCGCCGTTCCGTCCGCGCCGATGGCGTAAGCCTCGCTGAGCACGCCGGAGAGCGTTTCCGCGCTTCCGTTGACATAGTATGTCCGTGCCGCATCCGCACCCGTGACGGCAAACAGGAGCAAAACGGCGACGATCAAAATACGAAACCTTTGTTTTTTCATTGGCATACCCTGTTGACGCTTGACGCTTGAAATTTCCGGTGTTATAATAACAGGCAGGCGGCGATCTGCCGCCGACTTTGGCAGATGGGCGCGGTTCAGTCAAAAGCACCGCACCGATCCCACAGTCTGAATATCATTATATCGGAAATCAGCCGCCAGCGCAACAGTTTTGTCGGATTTGGCACAAAAATGTAAAAGCCCGTCCGCTTTTGCACATGGGTTCCGGGGCGCTCTGCTGCGGGGCGCGGCATGGCATATTATGTAACAGGTTTTTTGGGAAAAGCCGGAAAGGAAGATCAATGGAAAAGTATAAAGTCGGCGTAATCGGCGGTACGGGAATGGTGGGGCAGCGCTTCATCTCCCTGATGGAGAATCATCCGTGGTTCGAGCTGAAGGTCATCGCCGCCAGCGCCCACAGCGCGGGCAAAACATATGAGGAGGCCGTTGGCGCAAAGTGGCGGATTGAGAACCCGCTGCCGGAGAAGTACAAAAGCTTTATCGTGAAGGACGCGGTCGCGGACTGCGCAGAGATCGCCGCAGAGGTGGACTTTGTGTTCTGCGCCGTGGACATGAAGAAGGACGAGATCCTTGCGATGGAGGAGGCATACGCGAAAGCGGAATGTCCCGTTATCTCCAACAACAGCGCAAACCGCTGGACGCCGGATGTGCCAATGGTCATTCCGGAGATCAACCCGGAGCACTGCGCGGTCATCGAGGCGCAAAAGAAACGGCTTGGCACCCGCCGCGGGTTCATCGCCGTAAAATCCAACTGCTCCATCCAGAGCTATGTTCCGGCGCTCAGTCCGCTGCGGAGCTATGGTCTGAAGGACGTTCTGGTCTGCACCTATCAGGCGATTTCCGGCGCGGGCAAGACCTTTGCCAGCTGGCCGGAGATGGTGGATAACGTGATCCCTTACATCGGCGGTGAGGAAGAAAAGAGCGAACAGGAGCCGCTGAAGGTTTGGGGGCGCGTGGATGGCGGCGTGATTCGCAAGGCGGAGTCTCCGTCTGTCACCGCACAGTGCATCCGCGTACCGGTCAGCAACGGGCATTTGGCCTGCGTCTTTGTCCGCTTTGACAAAAAGCCGTCCAAGGAGGAAATTCTTGCGGCGTGGAAGGAATACCGCGGTGTTCCGCAGGAGCTGGCGCTTCCCACCGCGCCGAAGCAGTTCCTGAACTATTTCGAGGAGCCGGATCGCCCGCAGGCGGCGCTGGAGCGCAATCTGGAGGGCGGCATGGCCATCTCGCTTGGCCGTCTGCGCGAGGATGCGCAGTATGATTACAAATTCGTCGGTCTGAGCCACAATACGCTGCGCGGCGCAGCCGGCGGCGGCGTGGAGTTGGCGGAGCTGCTCTGTGCGCAGGGCTACATCGAGCGGAAATAATACAGGCGCGCGGCAAAAAACGCCCCCGCCGGAGGGCATACATCGCCCCATGACTGCATATGCTTGTCTGGGTGATGCAAATGGAGGCAAAGCAAAGAAAATTTTGGGTCTATGCGGTTTCCATCGCGGCAGCGCTGGCCGTGGGCGGGCTGTCCGCTGTGGTCAACGCGGGACGTTTTACGTCTGAAACGCTCCGCCAGCCGCCGCTCTCGCCGCCGCCATGGCTGTTCCCCATTGTCTGGACGATCCTGTTTATCCTGATGGGGATTTCTGCGGCGCGTGTCTACCGCAGCGGCGCGCCGGGCGCGGGCGACGCGCTTTTTCTCTACGCGGTGCAGCTTCTGGTCAATTTTCTCTGGACGGTGTTTTATTTCAGCTTCGGCGCGTATCTGCTGGCGTTTTTCTGGCTGCTGTTCCTGCTGCTGCTTGTGGCGCTGATGCTCGCGCGCTTTGAGCGCGCCGCCCCCGGCGCGGGAAAATTGCAGCTCCCTTACGCCGCGTGGCTGCTCTTTGCCGCTTATCTGAATTTCGGCACATGGCTGCTGAACCATTGACACAAAAAAAACGGCTTCTGCATCAAAACGCTGATGCAGAAGCCGTTTCGTCTTTTCCGGTATGTTCCGGCTGCAAAATCACAGGCCGCCGCCCATCGCCTGATACAGGCGATATGTCATCACTGCGGTCTGCTCCATGGTAATCAACCCCTGCGGGTCCATACCTGTGCCGGTACCATGCATCACATCCAGCGCGTAAAGCGCCAGCATGGAATCCGCCGCCCAGTCCGCGATCTCATCCAAATCATCCATCTGCACATCGTATGCCGCCCGCTCCATATCCGCAGTCGCACCGCAAACGATGGTATAAGCGTTCATAAAAATCACGGCGGCCTCCTGCCGGGTCACGGCTTCATCGGGGCGGAATGTCCCATCGTCATAGCCGGAGATGATTCCGAACGCGCTCGCCCAGTTGAGAAAGACATCCTCCGTATCCGTGAATACGTTGCCCGGATATTCGATGCTGCGCAGCGCCGCCATCGCCGCCACATCGGCGGTGAGTTGCGCGGCGCTGCCGTTCGTCTCCTCCGTGTGCGAAACCAGCAACAGTATCTCCCTGGCCAGCACGCCGCGCATGACCGGCGCCTGCCAGTCGCCCCACAATTCGGCGGTCAGCAGCTCCAAATCCGCCGCCGCGGAAACCTCATCCGCCGCCCAGTCCGAAGGGGAACTATCGGACGACGGCGTTGTGATTGAATGCAGCGAAGGGTCGGCGTCGGAAAAGGACAGACATTCTGCATCCAAAATCAGCGTCCGAAACAGCGCGATTTTGTCTGCATCCAAATCAACGAGGGAAACGATCAGCGCGTTGGCTTCAACATCCACCCCAGCGCTGCGGAACGCCGACACAAGCGCTTCGGCCTGTTCGGAGCGCTCGGAAGCATCTTGCAGCGCTGTGAACGCCGCCGCAACGTGATCCTCCGCCTGTTCCAGCTCTGTGTAGGTGTATCTTACCGTCCGGATCTGGATTTCGTCGTTTTCAGTATATGCCTGAATCAGCCCGCTGTCCATGTCATAAGCGTCCGTTACACAAACCACAACGTCGCCGTCGTCGTTGATGTATGCACCGCCGAAATATTCATCCGACACGTTCTGATAGAGCTTTGCAAGCTGTTCCGCCGCCGCCATTTCTTTTTCTGCCGCATCATCTGCCAGCGCGGGAACGGAGGCCGCGCAGAACAGCGAAAGCGACAGGAGAACGGATAGGATTCTTTTTTTCATGCTGTACGCTCCTTTTTTCATTTGTAATATTGGAATTGTGTTGCAGAGGTATTGCCGGAACTTTCTATTTGAATGATACGAGAAATATTGTCAAAAGTCAAGCAACTTTTCGCAACTCTACGCAACTTTTCGCAACCTTCATTCGATTTTTTCAGAAAAATTGAAAACTATTTCGTTTCCAACGCCGCGCGGCTCGATGGGGCTGCGGTTTTACCCAGAACTTTTTCGCATATGTCAGCATGGATTTTGCAGAATGCGGGCGGGCGCAGTCGGGTTTGACTGCATCCGCGGTGACTGTGCCGGACTGCGAAGGACACGCGAGTTTCAAGCGGGCAAACCACCGTCTGCCGGGAGCGGGAGAGCTTCCGCAATAAGACACAAATAAGACACAAAATTACGCCGCAAGGCGTTGCGCCGCCGCGTTTTTCGCGGGCGCGACCTCCGGCGTAAGACACAAACAAGACACAAATTGCAGTGCCGAACGCCCTGTATCCCTTGGGATACGGGCGTTTGCGCGTTTTGGACTGCTTCCGTAAGCAGGACGCGGGCACGCGGTTTTTGCTGTGGTATGACCGTCGGATGACAGGCCTCGGAATTCCGTGCCATCCGGCGTTTGTACATATTCTGCCCCGAATATTCGGGGACTATTTTAAGGAGGAGTTTCACATGAGAACTCTCAAGAAGAGCCTGTGCCTCGTGCTCGCAGTCGTGATGATGTTCAGCCTGTGCGTCTTTGGCGCCAGCGCGGACACCGATTTCGACGACTACAGCGAGATCGAGTATACGCAGGCAGTAGACCTGCTGACCACGCTCGGCGTGATCACAGGCTACGAGGACGGCACGTTCGGACCGGACGGCACGCTGACCCGCGCAGAAGCCTGCGCCATCATCGCCCGCCTGCTGAAGAACGACGACCTGACCGGAACATCTGACTTTACGGATGTTTCCAGCGACCACTGGGCGGTCAACTACATCGCCTACTGCGCATCGGAAGGTATCGTGGCCGGTTACGGCGACGGCACCTTTGGCCCGGACGACACCCTGACCGGCTATGCGTGGATGAAGATGCTGCTCTGCGCCGCCGGCTACAACGCAGAGGAAGAGGGCATGGTCGGCACCACTTGGGAAATCGGCGTTGCGACGCTGGCCAAAGACCAGGATGTGACCGACGACATCTCCGGTGTGAGCTATGGCAACAACGTGAGCCGTGACCTGGCCTGCATGCTGGCCTACAACATGGCTACCAAGACCGAGTATGTCAAGTGGAAAACCACCAATGGCGGCATGACAGTCATCACCTCCGATGGCACGACGGTCACGCAGTCCGATACCGGCGAGTATCACTATTATGCGGTGACAAGCGGCAAAAGCAACGATTTTACCGAAGTCACATCGAAGACGAGCAGCGACACTTATGCCACATTCCTCCAGTATGTCTGGGAGGCAGTAGTCGACTATGAAGCCCGCGACGACTTTGGCCGTCCAGCGAAGGAGTACACGCAGATTGAGGACATCGATGTTGACATCACCATTGCGGAAGACCCCGAAGTGACCGTCAGCGCCCGCACCAGCGCTTCCTCTTTCGCCTCTCTGATGAGCGGTTATAAATTCATGGTTGATGATGAGAAGAAGTCCATCAACAACAGCACCAGCGCCAGCTATGACACGAGCAATACGATAGAGCTCACCTATTATGTCAATGGTGCAGGGTACACCGACATGGCTGTGCTGGGCGATGGCATCAACCTCTGCGAGCAGTTGGAAAATCTCTCCGCGAACGGCAAGGTCATCGAGTTCTATGACTACTTCGATGCAGACGGAACGGTCGGCAATGACGATGTAATCGATACCATTGTAATCATCGAGTACTCTGTCGGTGAACTGACCACCTGCTCCACTTCTGGAACCATCACCAAGTACAAGGTTGACGGAAATAGCAATACGTTTGAGTATGACAGCGACGATCCGGACGGCAGCGATGCTTTTGTCGTTGGCGGCAGCGTTTCCAAGAACGACATCGTGTCCTATGTTGTGACCGAGGATTCCGATAGCGAGAAGGTCATGTACATCTATCCGACCACAAGCGTAGAGGGCTATTTCAGCACTTACAGCACCGGCAAGTTTGGTTCCATCACCGTGGACGGCACCAGATACACCGTTGGCAGCGGCGTTTATAACGCAGACCTTGATGAGGTGCTTGGCGCAGATATGACCACTGCGACTATCGTGAAAAACAGCTCGACAAACACCTATACCGTATCCTCTGATGCCATCACAAGCGTCTTTGGCGATACGGACGAAGACATTACGGTGTATTTGGATCAGTTCGGCTACGCGGTCTATGGTGATGAGGGCAGTTCTTCTACCGTAACCTCCAACTATGTCTATGTCTATGCAGTCGATTATGATGACTATGACGAGGGAGACTATATCTGGAAGATCAGATACATCACAACCGACGGCACGACCGGCGTTGCATATGAGCTGGGTGATGGAGCTACACAGGAAGTCTTTGAACACTACTGGTATAAGAAATCCAACAATG
>JAJBUU010000027.1:0-47566 GCA_020860205.1 Oscillospiraceae bacterium
CGATTCATTCAGGATTTTTGAGCATTTTTGTGTCCGTGAAAACGGGAAGGGCTCATGGTGCGCAGCTCTACGCTCCCGGTTTCTCGTTTTTGCTGCTCCAAACGGTATACTTTTCGTTTGCACACCGAGTATGCGTCCGCTATGAGTTGGGCGTCATGGGTCTTTTCATAACCAGCTACCAGGAGTTCTCGTGCTTCGTTGTGCAGCATTTTCCTCATCGCCTGTCTCTGTTATACCACCATTGTCAAGTGTGCCATGTTTTTTGATTGTTGCTATAAGCAGAACGAGAAGCGAGTTGCTGAACTCAAGCGGCTGTTTATCCGCATTTATGAGGACAACGCCTGTGGTAAATTGAGTGATGAACGCTTTGACATGCTCAGTCAGAGCTACGAAGCGGAGCAGAAGCAGCTCGAAACCGAGGTTATCACCTTACAGCAGCAAATTGAAGTACAGGAACGACAGAACGAAAATATTGAGAAGTTCATTCAGAAAGTGCACAAGTATGTGGGCATCGAAGATTTGGACGGATATGCTTTGCGGGAGCTGGTGTCTGCAATCTATGTAGATGCACCAGATAAATCCAGCGGCAAGCGAGTGCAGCATATTCACATATTGGGTTTATCCCGTTGAGTGAACTGATGAAAGAGGAAATGGCGTGACCGAAGTCACGCCGCCCCTTGAAAACACAAGGTTTTCATCAATTTTTGAACATAACCGTTTTATGATACTCCTGCCTTAGCCGGGGCTTCCCTTTTTTGCTGTATTTTTGTGTGAAGCCTCAGCCCGGCGCCGCAGCCTCAGCCCAGCGCCGCTGCGGAGACCCACATGGCCGGACGGATGGCGTCCTCACCCGCAACGCCGGTTGCGGTGCCGTGATAGTCGATCACACCGGCGGACGACACGCCCGCCGCAACATCCGTCGCTTCGCCGGGGGAACGCAGATACCACCAGACCGCAGTCCCCGCATCGTCCGTCGCAATGATCAGGTCGGTGCCGCTCAGGTAGTTTTCCGCCTCGTCCAGACTCAGCAGGAACACGCTGTCCGTTGTGCTGTTGCCGCCGTTGATGCCATAATGCAGGTTGGAAGCGTTCTGAATCTCCGTTTCCACAATCAGCGCCTGCTCCGCCTCGCTGAAGGTCGTTTCATAAAATTCGCCGTTCAAATAGGCGCGAATGTCGCTTGTTTCCCATGTGACAGCGCTGCCATCCGCCTGATACGCGCGCGTTTCCACAACGCTGTCGCACAAAACAAGGTAATTTTCCCCGCTCTGTGTCAGGATCGTCCATGTGTAGCCGCCCAGTTCCACCGTGCCGCCCAGATAAGCGCCGCCGCTGGAGCCGCCGCTCTCGCCGCCTGTCCATGTGCCGTCTTTGACGGCCTCCAGCAGCGCGGTTGCGACCTCTACAAATTCCTCCGCGCAGCCCTTTGCAAAGCCGGAGCGCGTATACTCCCATGTTTCGCGTTCGTAGGCCAGCTCGTCCGGCATATATTTCTGGTCGCCGTTCAGGAAGCTGACCAGCAGCGTGGTTTCATACGGGGAAGCCGCCTGAAGCTGCAGCTCGGTGACCGCGTTCATTTCCGGCTTGAAGCCGACCAGCGCCAGCGTATCTCCAATGGTGATGGCGGAAACGCTGATCTCCACCATGCCGTCCTCCGCCTTGTTTGCATAAGTATAGGCGGTCTGTACTGCGGATACGGCGGTATCCGTCACCGCAGTGGTATCTCCCGCAATCTTGATCGCGGTCTCACCCATCTCCGTGCCAAGACGCTGCACGATTTCAATGCCCTCCTCTACGGTGAGCGAAACCTCCGTCGCGCCGCCAGCGCCGTCATCCACATAGTACATGGCGGTTTCCTTCGGGATCTGGTCGCCCGCCGCAGGCATACAGAACATGACCGGGCAGTCATATTCCTCCTCCATCAGCACGCAGGCCAGACCCGGCACATCGGAGGAAATCTGCCGCAGATTCTCGCTTTTCCCTGCGTTGTCAATCGCGGTTGGCTTGATGCCATAGCTGATGTACATTCCGATGGGCGCGCCGTCCGTGCCGTCAAAGCGCACAATGGTCATCTCTTTATTGGATTCCAGCTCGCTGCCAAGTCCATAATACCATGCGCCGTTGATTTCAATGTCGCGGTTCGCGTTCACATCACAGGTTCCGGTCCCGACGGACATCGTCGCGCTCTGGAAGGATGCAGCCGCTTCCTCCACGGCCTCATTCATCGCAAGCAGGATCGCATCGGTATAGGCGGCCAGCTCCGTTTCGTCACTGGGCGCGTGCGGCGTTGTGATGGCGTGGGTGCAGTGGACCCAGACATTCTCTGCCGCGATGCCGGTTTTCTCGCTGACCAGCTCCTGAATTACCGTCACCATATCGCTGGAAACATTGACAAGCTCCAGAGAAACAATGGCGACCGCGTCCCCGTCCTCAATGAGCAGAACGCGGGCATACGGATTATCATGAATTTCGCCGCTGAAGCCCTCGATATTGGAGGCAAACACCGCTTCGGTGAATACGATTTCACCCGCACCGGCGCCAACCTGCAGTCCGGCGTCGGTATCACCGCCCAGATAACGGCAGAGGATCGCCGCAGCCTGCGCGCGGGTGGCTGTGCCGGACGGCGCGACCGTACCGTCGCCCATGCCGCCGATCAGCTCCTGTCCGACCGCCCAGTTCAGCGCAGAAATCGCCCAGTCGGAAATATCCGCCGCATCGGTGAAGCCGCCCAGATTCTCCTCCAGCGTCACCTCGTCCATTCCCTTGTAAATCGCGTAGCGATAGAGGATGGTGGCGAACTGTTCGCGCGTCACATTGTCCGCAGGGCCAAACGCGGTGTCGCTATAACCGGTGACGATGCCGTTTTCCGCAGCCCATGCCACGGCGGCGGCATAATAAACGCCGTCCTCCACATCCACAAAGGCAGCGGAGCCCGTTTCCGGCTCGCCCTCCATGCGGTAGAGGATGGTCACGAGCATCCCGCGCGTCACGGCAAGCTCCGGACTGAACGCATCCGCCGCAGTGCCGGTCATCAGTCCCTGCTCGCTGACGTACTTTACGTCGTTGTAGTACCAGCTTGTCACAGGCACGTCGTCAAACGCGACATTCCCCGCCGCCAGCGCCGCGCCGGGCAGCAGCCCCGCCAGCAGCAGCAAGCTGAGGCACAGCGCCAGAATGCGTGATTTTACTTTCATAGTCGTTTCCTTCCTGTTCCTTGAATATTTTGCGGGCGGATTTCCCGCACGTTTCAATAGAATACACAGGAATGGAAAAAAATACAATCCGCGAAATGTGCAAATTTTTGTAGCATTTTTTGTGAAAAGCGCCAGATGTCAATGCGTTTTCCACGTAAGCATTTGTCAACAGGATGCAAAAATGCAGGTTCAGGAGCGCCGCAGGAACGAACATACCCCCTCGTGGGCAGCACGTTATGTATTTCCGGATTTTTCAGCGAAAATCTGCACAAAAGGCGCTGCCGGGCCATCCAGGGCCGTTGAATCAGTGCTTCCTTAACTTAAAAAACTGATTTTCACATCGCCGCTGTTCGTCTCCACCGTTAGCGTCTTATCGCCGCCGGAACGGTCTCCAAGATTGTTGCTGCCCTTGCGCGTTTGGGACAGGATGGTGTAATCCTCTGCCGCGCCGCGTATCGTGCCCTCAATATCTCCGTAATCGTTTGAAAGCGTGAGACTGTCGCCGGAAATATTTTCAATGTCTATATCTCCGTAATCGCACGCGGCGGTCAGGTTGCCGTCCGTATTCCTGAGCTTGATGTCGCCCTTATCAACCGCAAGCGTTATGCTGTCCGCCACAACATCCGAAAGCGCTATGTCTCCGTGCTGACTGCTGCATTCCGCCGCCGTGAATACGCAGTCTGCGATTTCTATATCGCCGCTTGTTGTATCTGCATAAACCGCGCCCTTCGCGTCATAAATTTCAATATCTCCGCTTGTTGTGTGAAGCGAAATATCATATTGCCGGTTTTGGGGGACCTCTATGAGTACGTCACCCCTGTCGTTGAATCCTATGTAATCATACCACTCTATATCGAGGCTTTCTGTCGGTATATATTCCATAGACAGGATTTCGCCATCGGCAGTAATATTATATTGTCTCATCTTTGCCGTGGAATATTTTACCGTGATCTGATCCGTATCCGCCGACACGACCCGAATATCGTCCCATGATGCAGACACATTGATTTTCGATATATCCTCCGTTATGGTCTGCGACTGCATTTGCGTCTGCTCCGGCAAAAGTCCTCCGTTTACCGCCGCAATGCCCACAACCGCGCCACCGCACACGACCAACGCGCCCGCTATAATCAAAATGACCTTACTCGCTTTCATGATTTCCTCCTCCGATAAGCGTTCTTTTTAGTTTTCTGATTGAATATCCCGTCAGTCTGATAAACAGTTTTGCGACCCATATAGACAAATAGAACACAATAACCGCAGCGCCGATACACACAAGCGCAAGCCCAAACAGAAGCATCGCCTTCCACGGCGCCGCCGTTACCGCAAACGGGGATGCGACGAGCATCGCCACCCCGGATATGGCCAGCGCTGCGTCTGCCGCAAAACACGCTATGATGGCTGACCAGACCGCCGCATATACGGCTAATGCAACCACGATGACCGACAGCGAAAGCGGAAACCAGACCGGCGAACCGACAATCAGCAGCGCGGTTGCCGCAGCACTGATGTTTCGTTCCCTTACGTTTGCCTTTACGATTTTGCCAAGCGGCATTTCGTTGATTATCTTGTCTGCAACCTCATCTACGGAGCCAAGCCTTGCCGTAACATCCTGCTCTGTCTCACCATTTTCAACCGCGTCGTCAATCATTTCCGAATAGTAATCTGTAGTCTTTTTTATTTCCTCCTGCGGAAGCCCTTTCAGCCTGTTCTCAAGACCGCTCAAAAAACCGGACTTATTCATCATATCCCTCCTTTATAAATCCGTATGCTTTCATCACGTTTTTCCATTCTTCCAGAAATTCATGAATTTTGTTCATGCCGCTTTCCGTTATCTTGTAATACTTGCGCAATCGGCTGTTATGCTCCACGGTATATTCCGTAATACAGCCCGATGCTTCAAGCCGCTTTAATATTGGGTAAAGCGTGGACTCCGATATTTCCACATAGGGCGAAATATCTTTTATGATTTTATATCCATAGGAATCCTCTTTCTTGATTGCGGTAAGCACGCATACCTCAAGAAGTCCGCGTTTTAATTGCGCATCCATTCGTATCCCTCCTTTCGCGTTATACTATATCACACATAGTATAACTTGTCAAGTGGTATTCTGACATTCTTTCAATCAACGAATGGCAGAACGAACAAGAATCAAAAAACCATATACCACGCCGTTTTGGACGTAATTTAGATCATCTCCGCAGGAGCAAGCCCCTGCTGCGAATCAAACTCCGCGATCACAGTCTTAGATGTCTTAGATAAAAATAAATAAATAAAAGGAAAAACGGTTCCCTTGTCAGGAACCGTTTCCGGCAGGACTTTGACCGCGTCTGCGGCGGCGCAGAGGCAGCAGGCGAAACTGCGCGACGCGGCGCAGCCGCGTGATGCTGAGTACAAAATTGAAAATTTCGCAGAAAAACAGCATGAAAATATAGCCGTCCAGCGCCCAGCGCGGCAGCAGCGTGATGACCAGCAGCGTACCCAGCGCGGCCTCCGTGATGTTGTAACCCATGCTCCACATCATCTGCCCCAGCCCTTTCAGGCAGCCGTCCGTCACGATGTCCATATACATCATCGGTACCAGCAGCGCAAATACCCGGATATACGGTCCAACGCCGCTGCTGTGGTAAATCAGCGCGCCCAGCGCCTCCGCGTTGACAAAGAGGAACGCCGCGCACAGCAGCGAAAAGGCCAGCGTCCAGCGCAGCAGCCTGGATACCGTGCTGTCGATGCGCGCGGTATCGCCGCGCACCTGCGCCGCAGTCAGCTCCGGCACTGTCAGCTCCGCCAGCGCGGAGAGCAGACAGGACGGGAAGCCGATGATGGGAAATACCATGCCGGTGATCGTGCCGTAACCGCCCAGCGCGCGTTCCGCAGAGAAGCCCGCCTCGCGCAGCTTGCGCGGCACCAGCAGATTTTCCAGCGTTGTCAGGCTGGTGCGGGCATAGGCGGAGAGCGCCAGCGGGATGGCGATGCGCAGCATCCGTCCCGTCAGACGCGCGGGCGCGCCGCGCCGCCGCTGCCGCCGTTCCAGCAGATAAAGCGCCGCGATGAGCAGCAGAGAAACAATATCCGCGACTGTGCGCCCGCCGGAGATCGCAGCGCAGCACAGCTCCAAATCATCCCCCGGCACGCGGGAGAGCAGCGCCATGACGCAGCCGATGCCGGTGAGCTGCTCCAGCACCTGCACCGCGGCGGAACGCCACGCGTGCCCGGACGCGATAAAGTAGCCGTTCAGTACGCTGGAGAGCGCGATGGCTGGCAGACCGAAAGCCAGTATCCGCAGACTTTTCACTGTGCGCGCATCGCCGATCCAAAGAAACCCGATCGGCTCAGCGCAGAGATACAGCACCAGAAACGCGGCGCAGCCCATCAGCGCGGCATACCCCAAACAGTGCGTGACGGCGCGGGACGCGCCTGCGCCGTTGCCGCCGCCAAGCTCCTCGCTCACCAGCCGCGTGGTGGTAAAGCGGATGCCGGAGATCGCCAGCGTTGCGGACAGCATACTGACAGATGTGACGAGCTGCCACAGTCCAATGCCCGCCGCGCCGATGCGTCCCGCCAGCCAGACCTGATAGGCCAGCCCAATGCAGCGCATCAACACGGAGGATGCGGTCAAAACCGCCGTGTCTTTTGCCAATTTTCGGAATCCGGCCATTGCCGCAGCTCCCTTCGCGTATGTCATCAGGCAGCGCCGTACCAATGCGTTGCTGCGGCTGACGTCTGTTTTTGTCAGAACCTGCGCTGCAAAAATCTTGCAATACACAAATGAATCAGCGCTTCCTGAGAACGTGGTTGGAAACGCCGGGCGACGTTCCATTGTCTGAATATATTCCGTGATTTCGGGAATCATAACGGCAAACACGAAAAAAAGGAGGCGCGCCGCAGTTGATACAGCACATTGGAAAGCAGACGCTGCGCCTGGACGCGCCGGTCTGCGTCGCAGCAGGCGCGGCGGTGGTCGGCAGCAAGGAAGGGGAAGGGCCGCTGAAGGAGCGCTTTGACGCGGTCAGCGACGATCTGTATTTTGGACAAAAGAGCTGGGAGGCGGCGGAAACCGTGATGCTTCGCCAGTGCTTTGATCTGGTTTGCGGCAAGGCGGGGCTGACCGGCGCGGCGCTGCAATACCTGCTTGGCGGCGACCTGCTGAACCAATGCACCAGCTCGGTCTATGCGTTGCGGGACGTTCCCGCTCCCTATCTGGGTCTTTATAACGCCTGTGCCACGATGGGCGAGGCGCTCTCGCTCGGCGCGGTGCTCACGGCATTCTGCGGCGGTCCGGTCTGCGCCATGACCGGCTCCCACTTCTGTTCGGCGGAACGGCAGTTTCGCGGACCGCTGGAATACGGCGGACAGCGCACGCCGACGGCGCAATGGACGGTCACGGGCGCGGGCGCGGTGATTTTGCAGTCCACGGGCGGGCCGCGCATCACGCATATCACCACCGGGCGCATTGTGGACGCCGGGGTGAAAGACCTCAGCAATATGGGCGCGGCGATGGCTCCGGCGGCGCTGGATACGCTTCTGGCGCATTTTGCCGACACGGGACGTGCACCCGGCTATTATGATGCGCTCATTACCGGCGATCTCGGCAGCTTTGGCCATTCGATTTTAGCCGATTTGTTTCGGGATGAGGGGCTGCACCCGCCCACGGTGTTCACGGACTGCGGAATGCTGATTTTTGACGCGGCCAGCCAGGATGTTCACGCAGGCGGCAGCGGCGCGGGATGCTCGGCCAGCGTGTTTGCGGGGCATATCCTGCGTTGCCTGCGGGAAGGCGTCTGGCGGCGGGTACTGTTTGCGCCGACCGGCGCGCTGATGTCGGTCGTCACCGCGCAGCAGGGTGAGAGCATCCCCGCCATCTGCCATGCAGTTGCGGTGGAAATGCCGCAGGGAACCTGACGGACGGAACGATATGGACATGATTCTACCTTATATAAGATGCTTTCTCGTGGGCGGCGGGCTTTGCCTGATCGGTCAGATTTTGATCGATAAAACCGCGCTGACGCCCGCGCGCATCCTGACGACCTATGTCGTTGCGGGCGTGGCGCTGGGCGCACTTGGTGTTTATCAGCCGCTGCTGGACTGGGCCGGCGCGGGCGCGGCTGTGCCGCTGACGGGATTTGGCAGCGCGCTGGCAAAAGGCGTGCGCGAAGCCGTCGCAGAATCCGGCTGGCTCGGCGTTTTCACCGGCGGATTCTCCGCCTCCGCCGCCGGAATCTGCGCGGCGCTTGTCTTTGGTTACCTTTGCGCGCTGTTTTTCCGCGCACGCGAAAAATGACGTCTATTGCAGGCATTTCTCCAAAGAGCCGCCGCAGCGTATGCTGCGGCGGTTCTTCTGGTTCCGGGCGGCGCCGCAGCTGCGCGGCGATACCGAACACATGAATTTTGCGGTACATCCACGAAAAAAGCGGCGATTTTCCTTTACTTTCCGAAATCCGCGTGGTATAATAACCGCCGTGTGCTGTTGAATGCAGCGCATGGTTAATCATATCCTGAACGCGGTTCAGAATATGAAAGACCGCCCGTACAAAATGAAATTTGGAGGATGAAACAACATGAAAAAGTACACCTGCCTGCTGCTGGCGCTGGCGCTGGCGCTGATGCTGGCCGCCTGCGGCAGCAGTACCACCACGACCACATCCGGAACCAGCTCCGCCGACGGCAACACCGCCGCGACCGCCACGGACATTGAAGCCGGCGGCGACCTGGAGTATGTGATGGACAAAGGGACGCTGGTCGTTGGCATCACCGAGTTTGAGCCGATGGACTATCAGGATGCTGACGGTACATGGATCGGCTTTGACGCAGACATGGCGCGCGCTTTCGCGGATTATCTCGGCGTGGAGGCCGAGTTCCAGATCATCGACTGGGACAACAAGGTCTTTGAGCTGGAGGGCAAGACCATCGACGTGGTGTGGAACGGCATGACCCTGACGGACGAAGTGACGAGCGCGATGGAATGCTCCGTGGCGTACTGCAACAACGCGCAGGTCGTCATCGTCCCCGCGGACAAGGCGGACGACTATCAGACCGCGGAGAGCGTGCAGGAGCTGACTTTCGCGGTGGAATCCGGCTCCGCCGGACAGCAGGTCGTTGCGGATCTGGGTGCGAACTATGTTGAGGTCGCGGATCAGGCGACCGCGCTGCTGGAGGTCGCCTCCGGTACGGCAGACGCCGCCGCCATCGACGCGCTGATGGCCGCCGCGATGGTCGGTGAAGGCACCAGCTATTCCGACCTGACCTACACCGTCAGCCTGAACAGCGAGGAATACGGTGTTGGGTTCCGCAAGGGCAGCGACATGGCCGCCGTGCTCAACGTGTTCTTTGCAGAGGCTTATGCCGATGGCAGCATGATCGAGTGCGCCGAAACCTACGGCATCCAGGCCGCGCTGATCGAACAGTAAACAAAGCTGTCACCGCCTGACCCATTGCAGGCAACGTGGCCTGCCGCTCTCGCGGCAGGCCGCTTTTTTTTCGGAATCGGCGTTTTCGGAACGATACGCCTGAAAAAACAGAGGACAGCACCGCATCATTCGGCAGGGACGGATCACGCAGAAACAATTCTGCCCGGAACAGGGCGCGAAACCGCAGAGGTTCTTTGTGTTTGTGCGCGCTTGCAACACAGCTGCGGCAAAATTTTTTCCGCAGACCGCTGTGATCCCGATCATGCGGCGCCGTCAGAGATAAAGGGGAAATTTTCATGTTTTTAACCGTAATCGGCGCGCTGAACACCGGCTTTATCCAAACCATGAAGCTGTTTGCCGTCACGCTGGTCGGCGCGCTGCCGCTGGGACTGCTGCTCTCATTTGGCTCCATGAGCCGCTTCAAGCCGCTGAGCTACCTGACCAAGCTGGTCGTTTGGGTCATACGCGGCACGCCGCTGATGCTTCAGCTCATTATCCTCTATTACATACCCGGACAGCTCATGGACCACAGCCCATGGCCCGGCGGCGAGAGCGGGCGTTTCCTCGCCTCCGCCATTGCATTCATCATCAACTATTCCTGCTATTTTTGCGAGATTTATCGCGGCGGCATCCAGAGCGTTCCCGTCGGCCAGCAGGAGGCCGGTCTGGTGCTCGGCATGACAAAATGGCAGATATTCTTCCGCGTCACGCTGCTGCAAATGATCAAGCGCATCGTACCGCCCATGTCCAATGAAATCATCACGCTGGTGAAGGATACCTCGCTGGCGCGCATCATCTCCATGCAGGAGCTGATTTGGGCGGGTTATGCGTTCCTGAAGGGTTCCCACGGCTACTCCGGTCTGCTTTGGCCGCTGTTTTTCACCGGAGTATATTATCTGGTATTCATTGGCATCCTGACGTTGCTGTTCGGCTATGTCGAGCGCCGTCTGAGCTATTTTCGATAAGGAGGGCGCGCCATGTCGATTCTGGAGGTCAGACATATTGAAAAGCACTTTGGCGCAACGCAGGTGCTTACCGACATCAGTTTTTCGCTGGAACAGGGACAGGCGCTGAGCATCATCGGCGCGTCCGGCAGCGGCAAGACCACGCTTTTGCGCTGCCTGAATCTGCTGGAGCGTCCGGACGGCGGCAGCTTTTCCGTCCGTGGGGAGACGCTGTTTGACGCATCTGACCCCGCCACGCAGTCAGAGGCGCAGGTGCGCCAGAAGCGGCTGCACTTTGGGCTGGTGTTCCAGTCGTTCAATCTCTTTCCACAGTATACCGCGCTGGAAAATGTGACGCTGGCCGGGCGGCTGCTGGCTAAGGAACGCCCCGGCTTCCGCGAAAACCGGCGGGAGATTTATGCGGAAATCGAACGGCAGGGACAGGAGCTGCTTGCGCGGATGGGACTGGCTGACCGCGCCGGACATTACCCGCACCAGCTCTCCGGCGGACAGCAGCAGCGCGTCGCCATTGCCCGCGCGCTGGCTTTGCAGCCGGATGTGCTCTGCTTTGACGAGCCGACCAGCGCCCTTGACCCGGAGCTGACCGGCGAGGTGCTGAAGGTCATCCGCTCTCTTGCGGAGGAAAAGACCACCATGATCATCGTCACGCACGAGATGGCCTTTGCGCGCGACGTATCCGACCAGCTCATCTTTATGGATGGCGGCGTGATCGTGGAACAGGGCGACCCACATCAGGTCATCGACAATCCGCAGCAGGAGCGCACAAAGCGTTTCCTGCGCAACTACCAGTCATGACGGAGCGGCTTTATGACGCAGACGCATACCGCCGTGTGTTTTCCGCAGCGGTGTGTGCCTGCACGGAAACGGCGCGCGGCTGGGAGGTGGTGCTGGATCGCACGGCATTCTATCCGGAGGGCGGCGGTCAGCCGGGAGACACCGGCACATTGGGCGGCGCGGCGGTGCTGGATACCTGCTTCCGCGGGGAGACGCTCGTTCATCTCTGCGCCGCGCCCCTCCCCGTCGGCGCGACGGTGGAAGGCCAGATCGACTGGCCGCGCCGCTTTGACCTGATGCAGCAGCACTCCGGCGAGCATATCGTCAGCGGCATCCTCTGCCGGATGCTCTCATGCGACAACGTGGGCTTTCATCTTGGCGCGGAGGTGACGGTGATCGACTTCAGCCGCCCCGTCCCGCCGGATGTGCTGCGCGCGGCGGAGGCGGAGGCCAACACGGTCATCTGGGAAAACCGCCCCTTCCGCATCTCCTGCCCAACGCCGGAGGAGCTGGCTGCGCTGCCCTACCGCAGCAAAAAGGCGCTTTCCGGCGCGGTGCGCATTGTGGCGTGTCCCGGTGCGGACATCTGCGCCTGCTGCGGGACCCATGTGCGCGCGGCGGGGGAAATCGGCCTGATTACGCTGCAAAACCCAAAGCCTTTTCGGGGCGGGACGCGCATGGAGCTGCTGGCGGGGCGGCGCGCCTTTGACCACGCGCGCGCTGTGGCGGAACAGTGCGCACATATTTCCGCGCAGCTCTCCGCGCCTGTTTTGGAAACGGCTGCGGCGGTGGAACGGGTGCTTGCCGCGCGCGATGCGGAGACTTACCGTGCCGTGGGGCTGGAGAACCGGCTTTTCTCCGCGCTCTCCGCGCCGCACAGCGGCGCGGGAGATACGCTGTTGCTGCTCTCAGGCGCCTGCACGCCGGACGCACTGCGCCGCTGCTGCACCACGCTTTCTCATACCTGCGGCGGACGCAGCGCAGTTTTTTCCACGGAGGCGGACGGCTGCAAATACGCCGTTTGCGTCCCGGAGACGGAGCGCGGCGCGTTCACCCGTGCGCTGAACGCCGCGCTGGACGGACGCGGCGGCGGAAAGGGCGGCTTTGCCCAAGGCTCCGTTTCCGCAAACAGCGCGGCGGTGCGCGCCTATTTTTCCGCGCTTGGCTGGCGCGTCGGCGGCGATGCGTAAGCTGGTTCACGTCGCCTGCGGCTACGCCGCCGCGCTGCTGCTTGCCCATTATCTGCTGCCGCTTGCATGGCTCCCGTTTGTCGCAGGCGGGGCGGGCGCAGCTGGGTGCGCTCTGGTGCTGCTGCGCGGCGAAGTTCGGACGCGGGCACTGCTGCTGCTTTTCTCTGCGGCGGCGGGTCTGCTCTGGTACTGGGCATATACCGGACTGGCCGTGCAGCCGGCGGAGCGTTTTGTGGGAGAAACGCGGAGCGTTCGCGCGGTGGTGACGGATTATGCCGCGTCCTCCGACGCTTATGCGCATGTGACCGTCCGCAGCGTGGACGATACGGTACCGCACGTCCGGATACTGATTTATGATTACGGCGATTACGGTCTGGACGCGCTGCGTCCCGGCGACATCGTGACGCTTCCCCTGAAGCTGACGAGCGCTGCCACGCTCTACGGCGAGGAGAGCGACTATTACCTGAGCAGCGGTATTCATCTGCGCGGCTACCTGACCGCAGCGGTTTCGACGGAGGGGCGCGCTGCACTGCATTGGATATTCTTTCCCAAAACGGTGGCGCGCGCCATACGGGAGCAGGCGCTGGTCTGCTTCCCGGCGGACACCGCGCCATTGATGAAGGCGCTGCTGACCGGCGACAGAACAGAGTATTACGCCGATGAGACGCTCTCTCACGCCATGCGCGCTGCGGGGCTGAGTCATGTCGTTGCCATCTCCGGGATGCACGTCGCGTTTCTGATCAGCCTGCTGCATCTGGGATTGGGACGGCGGCGCGGCGGCGCTGTTCTCGGTTCCCTGCTTCTGTTGCTGTTTGCGGCGATGGTCGGGTTCACGCCGTCTGTTGTCCGCGCGGCGCTGATGCAGTTCCTGCTGCTGCTCGCACCGCTGGTGCGGCGGGAAAACGACCCGACTACCAGCCTGTCCGCCGCGCTGCTGGTGCTGTTGCTGATAAACCCCATCGCCGTTGCCAGCCTGAGCTTGCAGCTCTCCTTTTGCGCCGTTGCGGGACTGCTGCTGTTTACCCCACGCATCTATAACTGGCTCTGTCTGGACAGTCGGGGCAAAAATCGGCTTCCGGTGGGGATATTGGGGCGGATTTTGCGCGCAGTTTTTGCATCATTTTCCACCTCGGTGGGGGCGTTGGCCTTCACAACGCCCATTTCGGCGCTGCAATTCGGCTATGTGCCGCTCTATTCCGTGCTGACAAATCTGCTCTGTCTTTGGTCGGTGTCCGCGTCGTTCTGCTGCGGCTATTTTGTTTGCCTGCTGGGACTGCTCTGGCAGCCGCTGGGCACGGTCACCGGCTGGCTGGTGGGCTGGCTGCCGCGCTACGCCATTTTTGTCGCAGGACACATCGCGGCGTGGCCCCATGCGCAGATTTACACAACGGGAAATCTTGGCGGGTGGTGGCTGCTGCTGGTTTATGCGGTGCTGGGCGGGAGCTTTCTGCTGCGCCGCGGGCGCTACCGCCCCGTCATCCCTCTGTGCATCTGCGCGGCCACGTTTGCAGCGCTTACCTGCACCGTCCGCACGGATCTGGCCGGACAGCTCCGCGTCACTGCGCTGGACGTGGGACAGGGGCAGAGCATTGTCGCAATGACCGAGGACGTTACGGTGATGATCGACTGCGGCAGCAGCGACAGCGCGACCAACGCCGGGGATACGGCGGCAGACTACCTGCTGCAAAACGGGCGCGACCGCGTGGACCTGCTGGTGCTGACCCATTTCCACAGCGACCATGTCAACGGCGTGACGGAGCTGATGAACCGGGTGGACGTTGCGCGGCTGGCCATCGCCGCCGAATTTGCAGACAACGGCTATTCCGACGACATTCTGGCGGCCTGTACGCGCTGCGGTACGGACATTTATTATATTGCGGAAAACACGGACTTTTCCGCAGGGACGCTGACGATGACGGTATTTGCGCCGCTGGGCACGGGGGACGAGAATCAGGAGAGCCTGCTGGTTTATGGTGAGAGCGGTTCGTTCGAGTTTCTTGTGACCGGGGATGCGGACAGCGACGTGGAGGCGCTTTTGACCGACGCTTACGCGCTGGGCGATATGGAGCTGCTGATCGTGGGACATCACGGCAGCAAATACGCCACCGGGGACGCGCTGCTGGATGCGATCACGGTGGAAACCGCGTTTGTTTCCGTCGGCGCACACAACAGCTACGGTCACCCGTCGGCGGAGGTGCTGGAACGGCTGGCGGCACACGGAATCGAGGTGTGCCGCACGGATGAGGATGGAACCGTGTCATTGACGGTGGAGATTGAGGACTATGGCGAAGAAAACAAAAGCGAAACTGGACTATAATGCGCTGGTTCGCCGTCTGCACGCGGACGGTCCGGCGCGGCTCTATCTGCTCTACGGACCGGAGGAATATCTGCGCGAACGCTTTTTGGACGAGCTGCGCGCGGCCTGCGTGCCGGAGGGAAATGAATTCAGCCTCCGGCGGCTGAACGGCCCGGCGCTGGATTTGCCCGCGCTGGAGGAGGCGGTGAACGCCGCGCCGTTTTTCACGGAGCGCAGCTTTGTGGAGGTGCGGGACTGGAACCTGAACCGATGCGGCGAAGCGGATTTGAAGCGCCTGAAGGCGCTTGTGACAGATGTTCCGGACTACTGCACCGTGGCCTTCGTTGCGGACGCGGCCAATCCGCCGGATGGCCGGCTTTCCGTTACCAAACTGCTGAAAAAGGAAGGGCAGGCGGTTGAGTTTACCGAACCGGACAGCGCGGCGCTCTGTGGTTGGATCGCCAGCCGCTTTCGGGCGCTGGGCAAGTCCATTGGGCGGCAGGACGCGGAGCATTTGATTTTCCTCTGCGGCACACAGATGCTGGATTTGATTCCGGAAATCGAGAAAGCCGCCGCCTTTGCTGCCGGAGATACGGTCACACGCGCGGAGATAGACGCCACAGCCAGCCGCAAACCGGAGGCCGATGTCTGGGCGATGACGGAGAGTCTGGGCGCGCGCCGATTCGATGCAGCGGCGGAGGTACTCTCCGAACTGCTTGGCACAAAAGAGAACCACCCGATCCTGCTGACCGCGCTCATCGCCCAGCAGTTCCGGCGGCTTTACGCCGTTAAGGTGGGTGCGGACGAGCGCCTTGACCGCGCGGAGATCATGGAGCTTTGCGGCGTGCGCTATGACTTTATCTATGACCGTCTGCTCTCTGCGGCAAAGCCCTATTCGCTTGAGCAGCTTGGGCGCATCGTGACGCTTTGCGCGGACTATGATTACCGGATGAAAAGCAGCGGGGGCGATCCTTTCGTGCTGGTCACGGAGCTGTTTGCCCGCATTGCGGCGGAGGCGGGCGCATGAAGCAGGTCAAAGAGGTCATCGTGGTGGAGGGACGCTACGACAAAAATACACTCTCGCAGGTCGTGGACGCGACCATCCTCTGCACGGATGGGTTCGGCATTTTCAAAAACCGCGCGTTGCAAGCCACGCTGCGCGATCTGGCGCGCCGCCGGGGACTGATCATCCTGACGGACGCGGACGGCGCAGGCGGCGTGATCCGCGGTTTCCTGAACGGCATCGTGGAACCACAATACATCAAAAACGCCTACATCCCGGCGCTGCCCGGCCGGGAAAAGCGAAAAAGCGCTCCCTCGAAGGAGGGAACGCTCGGCGTGGAGGGAATGCGTCCGGAAACGCTGCTGAACGCGCTGCGCAACGCGGGTGCGACATTTTTAGACGGCGGCGCATCGCCGCGCTGCGGTACGCTGACCGCCGCCGACCTCTACCAGCTTGGTCTTTCCGGCAAGCCGGAGAGCGCCGCGCGCCGCCGTGCCCTGCAATCCCGCCTTTCGCTGCCGCCAAATCTCTCGTCCCGCCAGCTTTTGCAGGTGCTGAACATCGTGACAACGCGCCCGGAACTGGAGGCGCTGCTGGCGGAAGGACAATCGGCGGATGCGCCGGATACGGATACAGACAGCCGATAAAAGCAACGCCGGACAAGTGCGTCTGCGGCGGGTGACGGCTGTCGCCCGCCGAACCCTCCTGACGGGTTAACCGGTGTTGCCTGAAAAGGTCCCCGCCCCGTCAGCGCCGTTTTCCCAAACCGTTCCCGGCAGCACTGCGAGGAACGCAGATCCGTTACCCGCTGTGATCCAGGAGCAGGGCAAGCCCGATCACGCCAAGCAACAGCACACCGGCGGGCGTTTCCAGAAGCTGCACGGCCAGATGGTATGTGGAAAGCCTGTCCCCGCCCAGCGCGAAAAGCAGCGCGGAAATCAGCAGCATCAGTGCCGCAAGCGCAAGCAGGGCGCGCAGGAATATGTAAGCCGGGCGCGGCATCTTTTCGATGCTGCGCCGCAATTTTTGAAACCGCATTTCTGTCATCACCTGCACCCATTTTAACGCGTCCTGCCGCGTCATGGCAAGCGCCAAATTCTGGGAGCGCAGATGCGGTCTGCAAATCGCGTTCCCTATATCTATATACGCAAAATACGCAAACGGCATATGCAAACGGCGCCGGACAATCTGTCCGGCGCCGTTTGGGGTTCCCGCACCGCAGCGCGGCGCTGCCCTGAACGCAGATCAATAAATATCCGAAGCATAGCTGAAGCTCATGCCGGAGAAATAATCCAGCGGGTCCACGTTGCTGCCGTTGACGCGCACCTCAAAGTGGCAGTGCGCGCCGGTGGAAAGGCCGGTGGAGCCGACATAACCGATGAGCTGCCCCTGCGTAACGGTCTCCCCAACGGAGACGACCGGCATGGAATTCATGTGGGCATAGAGCGTCGTTGTGCCGTTGGAATGATAAATGACGCAGTAGTAGCCATAAGAGCTGCTGTATTCGGAAACCTGCACGGTGCCGCCGGCGGCAGCGCAGATATTCGCGCCATAGCTCGCACCGATGTCCACGCCCGCGTGATACTTGGTGGTGCCAAGAATGGGATGGAGCCGGTAGCCGAACAGCGAGGTGATATAAGTACAGGACGGGACCGGCCAGCTGTAATAGCCGGAGCTGGTGGTTGTTGTAGTGGTCGTGCTTCCGGAACTGGTGGTGGTCTGCGCCTGTGCCGCCCGCTGCGCAGCTTCAAACGCGGCCTTTGCCGCGGCCTCCGCCTCCTTTTGGGCTTGCAGCTCCGCGACCATCTCATCAATGCGCGCCTGAATGTCGCTCCACTCCGACTCTTTTTCGCCATAGGCGGCCTCGTATGCGTCGATGTCGTCCTCTAACTGAAGCACCAGCGCGTTGGACTTTTCAATCTCTGCTTCCAGCTCCTCCTCCTCGGCGAGCAGTTCCTCGCGCTTGACGAGCTGCTCCGCCTGGATGGCTTCGTATTCCGCCTGCGTCTGCTCCGCCGCTTCACGCGCGGCGATATATTCCGCCTTGACGTTCTGGTCGCTGCGCACAATGTCCGCAATGTCGTTATAGCGGCTCAGGAAATCCGAAAGGCTGGTGGCCTTGAGCAGCACGGAAAGATAGCTCCAGCTATTCGTTTCCTCCATCGTGCGGACGCGGTCACAGTAGTGTTCAAACTGCGCTTCCTCCGCAGCCTTCGCATCTTCGACCTCCTGCGCTTTTTCCTCGATCATCTCGTCATACAGCGCGATTTGTTCCTCAATCAGCGCGATCTGCTGCAAATTCAGGACATTCTGCTCATCCAGCGTTTCCTTCTGCTCCAGCACGGAGGCGCGCTCTGCCTCCAGATCGTCGATTTGATCCTGCAGATCGTCCTGCTGGCTGCGTATCGCGTCCCGTTCACTCTCCAGCGCGTCGATTTGCGACTGGGTAACGGCGGCCTGCGCGCCGATGCTGACAGCGGCGGAAACAATGCCGAGCAGCAGCAGCGCCGCGAGAATGATACAGATCACTTTTGTGGCTTTTCTTGACATAGCTTTTGAATAACACTCCTTTGCGCACCGTCCGGAGAACGGTTTTGTCCGATTGCGGCCGGATTATGGTCTGGCGTTGTTGACTTACTTATACCTTCAGATAATTGCGGATGGCGATATTGCTGCCAAACGTACCGACCAGCAGACTGATGGCAAGAAAGACAAGCAGCACCGGAAGCATCAGCCGATGGAAGGAAATAACGGAAATCATGGCGGAAAGCGTGCTGCCCGCCAGTCCGTCTGTCGCAAGGGAGTAGATGCCCCACTGGAGAAAAAATGCGATCAAAGCTCCCAGCAGTCCCAGCAGCAGCCCCTCTACGACAAAAGGGCAGCGGATAAAGCCGTTGCTTGCGCCGACCATTTTCATAATGCCGATTTCATCCCTGCGGCTGAATGTGGCCAGCTTAATGGTGTTCTGCATGATGAGAATGGATACGATAAACAGGATGATAATCAGTATAACGGAAACAATGGAGACAATGTTGCGCACCACGATGAAGCCCTGACTCAACTCCAGCGACGCACTGACATCCGCGATCCCGTCCACCTCCGCAATGGCTGCGGTGGTTTCGCTCATCAGCGACTGATCCTCCAAATAGACCATATAGCGGTGGCGGAATACCGACGCGCTCAGATCGGAGAACATCTCCTGATCCTCTTCATCCTGCTCCGCGAGAAAGCGCTCCATCGCCTCCTCGCGCGTGACAAATTCCACCTCGCTGATGTTGTCCAGCGCCTTGATGTAGGGCTGGATCTCCCGCGCTTCCTCCTCAGACAGTTCCTCGTCCACAAAGGCAAGGATCTCATTTTCCTGCTCCAGAAGCTCGATGTTATAGTCCACATTCAGCGCGAGCAGCGCAAAGTTGCCCATAATCAGCAGGCAGGCGGCGATAACGACGATGCAGGCGAAGGACATGAACCCGTGGGTAAAGATGCTCTTGACGCCTTCCTTGAAAAGATACGCGAATTTATTCAGTTTCATTGCCGTAATACCTGCCCGTTCCGTCGCTGACGACGCTGCCGTTCTCCAGCATGATCACGCGCTTGGAGAAGGCGTTCACCAGTTCTTTTTCGTGTGTAACAATCAGCAGCGTTGTCCCCAGCTCGTTGATTTTTTGCAGCAGGAGCATCAGCTCCAGGCTCTTTGCGGGGTCAAGGTTGCCGGTCGGCTCGTCCGCGATAATCAGCCGTGGGGAATTCACCAGCGCCCGCGCCACCGCGACACGCTGCTGCTCGCCGCCGGACAGCTCCCGCGGCAAACGCTTTTCCCGATCCTCCAGACCCACCAGCTTGAGCACATAGGGAACGCGCTCCCGTATTTCCCGCCGCCGTGCGCCGATGACGTGCATCGCAAACGCAACGTTTTCATACACATTGCGGTCCTCAATCAGGCGGAAGTCCTGAAAAATCACGCCCAATGTACGCCGCAGCTCCGGAAGCTGACGCCGACGGATGGTGCGCATATCATAGCCGTTGACCGAAAGCGCCCCTTCCTCAGCCTGCACCTCGCCGGTCAGGAGCTTGATGATGGTGGTCTTTCCGCTGCCGGAGGGGCCGACCAGAAAGACGAATTCACCGTCCTGTATTTCCAGCGACAGGTGGTTGGCGGCGTGCGCGCCGCCCCTGTAGGTCATGGATACATCGTTTAAGCTAACCATAAATTCCGCTTCTTTCTTTGGGATTCGGAAACCGGCGCGGACGCGCCATTTCCCCGCAGGATGCGCGGGACGGCCTGGGGAAATCAGAACTGCGTCTTTGCCTGCGAATTGAGATACTTTTTCACCATCAGCGCCACCTTGAACACGATTGCATGGTCAAACTCGCGCAAATTCAGACCGGTCAGCCGCTTGATTTTTTCCAAACGGTAAACCAGCGTGTTCCGGTGGACAAAGAGCTTGCGGCTCGTTTCGGAAACATTCAGATTGTTCTCAAAAAACTTGTTGATGGTAAACAGCGTATCCTGATCGAGCGTTTCCAGCGGGTTTTTCTTGAAAACCTCGCTTAAAAACATCTCGCAAAGCGTAGTCGGGAGCTGATAGATCAGGCGGCCAAGACCAAGATTCTCATAGCTGATGACGGTCTTGTTGTCCTCAAACATCTTGCCGACCTCGATGGCGACCTGCGCCTCCTTGTAGCGGTCCGCCAGCTCGCGCAGATGCTCCGCCGTGGTGCCGATGCCGATGACGGTTTCGATGCCAAGCTCGCGCTGCATCGTCTGCTCCACGTTCTGCGCAACCTGCGTCGGCTCCTCCGGGGCAAAGTCCGCGCTCATCTCCTTGATGAGGACAAGGTCGGTCTCCGTGATGCTCAGGACAAAGTCCTTCTGCCGATCCGGGAACATGGTTTGCAGCACCTCGATCGCAGCCATATCGGTCTTTCCGACCTGCCGGATGAGGAACACCATGCGCGGCACGTCCGCCGGGAAGTGCAGCTCCTTTGCGCGCACATAAACGTCGCCCGGCAGGATGTTATCCGAGATGATGTTTTTGATGAACGTTGCCTTGTCGTGCTTTTCCTCGTAGCACAGCTTGGCCTCGCTCATCGCCACCGCCGCAACGACGCAGATGGTGCGCGCCAGCGCGTCATGACCGCCGACGAACACCGCGTAATCGAACTGGCTGTCCGGCCCGCCCAGGAGCTTGAACGTGTATTCCGGCGTGGTGAAAACCTGATCCGAAGCGTCCCCGACGATTCTCTGAATCTCATCCAGATAGGAACCGATCATGTTCAGCTCGCTGCACGCCACCACGCTGCCCTGATTGTCCGTAACGCCGATGGTACGATCCGTCGCATCCTTCATTTGAATCAGTACGCCTTGAAAGATTCTGCTGGACATTTTAATATCCTCCCTCATCATTTTTGCATCATATTCCGGCGCTTCAAAAACGAATTATGAAAAACGCCCATAGTTTGTGGTACAAGCACTATACATGAAAACTGTGCAATTTTCAATAGAAATCCGAAAATTTTTTGAAATTTTTCTTTTCTTCTCGTGAAATCCGGAAAAATTCTCTGGCCGGATTTTGTGCTGCATCGCAATTTCGCCAAAACATCCGGCGCTTTTTTGGCAAAAGTACCGGCGGGATTTGGCCGAAATTTTCCGGCAATTTCACAATGGCGCACAGTCCGTTTTGCCTGTGCAGCCCTGTCGCAGCGCGTCCAGCTCCGCCGCATCCAGCTCCCGCCATTGTCCCGGCGCAAGCGCCGCGTCCAGTGTCAGCGCGCCAAAGCGCTCCCGGTGCAGCGCCGTGACGGTCCGCCCGCAGGCGGCGCACATCCGTTTCACCTGATGGTATTTCCCCTCATAAACGGTGATGCGCGCGCCGCCGCAAATCGGCTCCAGGACGGCGGGAAGGCAGCGCGTCCCATCGCCCAGGATCAGCCCCGCCGCAAACGCGGCGGCCATGCCTGCATCTGCGGGCGCGTCCAGCAAAGCGCGATAGACCTTTGGCACATGGCGCTTTGGAGAAATCAGCGTGTGCGCCAGCGTGCCGTCGTCCGTCAGGAGCAGCAGCCCGGTGGTATCCTTGTCCAGCCGCCCGACCGGAGCCAATCCGGGGCGGCGTGCCTCCGGCGGCAGCAGCTCCAGCACGGTTTTCTGCGTGCGGTCCTCCGTCGCGCTGAGTATGCCCGCAGGCTTATGCAGCATATAGTAGCGGAACGGACGCAGGTCCAGCGCCGTCCCGTCCGCCGCCACAGTGTCGCAGGATGTGTCTATCTTTCGTTCCGGGTCACGCTCCGGCACGCCGTTCACCGTGACACGTCCGGCGCGCAAAAGCGCTTTGGCCTCCCTGCGCGACACACCATGCGCGTCAGAGAGCAGCCGATCCAACCGCTGTATCGCCATCCGATTTCTCCCTCCTCAGGTTTTTGGGGTCACTTTCATGGTATCATAATCATAAATTGCGTCAAATTTGAATAATGTGGTTGCAAAGGGGTGAGCGAATTATGTTTATCACGTTAAAATTCGACCGAAAAAAGGCGGTCATGGGCGTGGTCCTGGCGGCGCTGGTCGTCATCGGCGTTATTCTGCTGGTGAGCGCCCACAGCCGCGCCGCCGGAGACGCCGGAAGGGAACCGGTTTCCACTGTCAGGACCGAAAAGGCGCGCGCCGCCTATCTCTCGCAGTACGGCTGGGAGGTGGAAACACCCGCGCTGAGCGAGGAGCAGGTCGTGATTCCGCGCACGTTTTCCGATGTATTTGAGGAATATAACGCCTTGCAGCAGCGGCAGGGTTTTGACCTGAGCCGTTATTGCGGCATGGAGGTCACAATGTATACCTACCGCGTCAGCAACGCAGGGACGGATGGCGAGGTGCTGGCCGTGCTGTATGTGTTGAACGGCCATGTGATCGGCGGCGACGTACATTCCACCGCGTTAGACGGCTTTATGACCGGCGTCAGGAACGGCGCGGACAGCCTGTAGATAACATCTGAAAAAATTTCTCTGCGGCGCATAATGCACGTCCGTTTCGCGCATACTGGGTTTGAGGTGATGAAATATGACTCCCAAGGAAATCCTTTATGTGGAGGACGCGCTGAGTCATGCGCAGTTCCTCATGCAGCAATCCCAAAGCGCGGTGGGGCAGCTTCAGGATGCGGCGCTGAAACAGCAGGCGCAGCAGCTTGTGAACAAGAACCAGCAGATTTTCCGCCAATTCTATTCTCTGGTCTGAAGGAGGCGCAAAAATGGACGACAAACAGATCATGGAAGACATCCTGCTTGCCACGAAGGGGACGTGCGACCTGTATATGCACGGCACGATAGAGTCCCCGACTGCAAATGTGCATCAGGCATTTTCCGCAGCGTTGAACGATACGCTCTGTATGCAGGACAGCATCTATCAGCAAATGTCCTCCAAAGGCTGGTACTCCACCGAACAGGCGCCCCAGCAGAAGCTGGATCAGGTGCGTCAGAAATACTCCGGTCAGCTCTGAGAAAGCCCTGACTCAACGGCCTGATTTGGAACGGGCGCGGCGCTCTTTGCGCCGCGCTCTGTTTTGTTTTTTTGGGGGGAGGACATCGCCGCATAAACCGGCGGGCGCGGCTGGCGAAACATCCTGCGCCAGCCGCAGACGCAGCTGTGCGGCGGCGCATTTTTCCGTTTGCCGGAAAAAATTCGCCGGAAATCTATGGACAACGGCGGCAAAAAAAGGTATGATAGGGAAAACGTCTCACGGGAGCATGGAGGGCTGCTGCAATGAAAAAATTTATGGACGGCGTGGATCGGTTCTGCTATCGGCATCCGCGCTTTGGTATCCCAGACCTGATGCTCTATATTGTCATTGGCAATGTGATCGTCTGGCTGTTCAGTATGATGGACAGCAGCGGCACGCTGCTGAGTATGCTGCGGTTCTCGCCCTATCACATTCTGCACGGGCAGGTCTGGCGGCTCGTCACCTTTGCGCTGATCCCATATAATAACGGTCTGTTTGCCCTGATTTCCTTTTATTTTTATTATTTCATTGGCAGCAACATCGAGCGGCAGTGGGGCAGCGGGCGGTTCAACATCTATTTTTTCACCGGCATGGCGCTGGCCGTGGTCTATGGGTTCATCCTCTATTTTGCGCTGGGCGGCGGAAATCAGCAGCTTGTCAGCCTGCTCATCGGCAACTATGTGAGCGCGTATTACATCTATCTCTCCATGTTTTTTGTTTTCGCCACGCTCTGGCCGGATATGCAGGTGCTGTTTCTCTTTTTCATCCCGGTCAAGATGAAGTGGCTGGGACTGCTGGATCTGGCGCTGTTCGTCTATGATGTGGCGCGCATCCCGTTCCCTTATGATCTGCTTCCGGTGGTGGCGGTCCTGAACTACCTGATTTTCTGCGGCGGCGACCTGTGTGCGTCTTTCCGTGGCCGCGTCCCAACGCGCACCCAGCGGAAAAACACCGTCAACTTCCGCTCGGAGGTGCGCCGCATCCGGCACGAGCAAAAGACAAAGCCCTACACCCGCCGCTGCGAGGTCTGTGGCCGCACGGACACGGAATATCCAGATTTGGAGTTCCGCTATTGTTCCCGCTGTCAGGGCTACCACTGCTTCTGCATCGACCACATCAACAACCATCGACATTTTACGGAATAACGGAGACAGGATATGAAAGAGATCGACATCCGGACACTGAACCTGAACCCCATGACGCTCATCGGAGAAGACTGGCTGCTCATCACCGCCGGAAATCAGGCGCGCGGCTTCAATACCATGACCGCCTCGTGGGGGCAGCTCGGCGCGCTCTGGAACCGGACGGGCAGCGACAGACCGCGCCCTGTCGCCACGATTTATGTCCGTCCGCAGCGCTATACAAAGGAATTTCTGGATCGGGAATCCCGCTTTACGCTCAGCGTACTTGGCGCGGAGCACCGAAAGGCGCTGGGGTATCTGGGAACACATTCCGGGCGCGACGGGGACAAAATCGCCGCCGCCGGGCTGACGCCCGTGTTCGACGGCGACGTAACCTGTTTTGCGCAGGCGCGGCTGGTGCTGGTCTGCCAAAAGCTCTACCATGCGCCGCTGCTGCCCTCCGGCTTTGAGAGCGGCGAGATCCCCGCGCAAAACTACCCGGAGAAGGATTTTCACGAAATGTACATCGGGGAGATTTTGCGTGCGCTCATCGCGGAGTGAACCGGGCAGGCCGCGCGGCTTTTTTCACAGCGCGGCGCAGGCGGTCATTTCTTTTCGCCGAGCATTTTTGCCAGCTCGTCCATGAAGGTTTCGATGTCCTTGAAGGAACGGTAGACCGAAGCGAAGCGGACATATGCGATTTCGTCCAGAGCCTTCAGCCGTTCCATCACCATCTCGCCGATGCGCTCCGACTGCACTTCCGTTTCCAGCCGGCCGCGCAGCTCCTGCTCCACCTCGTCCGCGACACGCTCGATCTGCGCCATCGTGACCGGGCGCTTTTCGCAGGCGCGCAGCAAACCATTGATGATCTTCGTCCGGTCAAAGGACTGGCGCGCGCCGTCCCGCTTGATGACGGCCAGCGGCATCCGTTCGATGATCTCATGCGTGGTAAAGCGCTTCTGGCAGTCCAGACATTCGCGGCGGCGGCGAATCGTCGTGTTGTCCTCCGCAGGACGGGAATCGATGACCTTGCTGTCGGTATAACCGCAAAACGGGCATTTCATAGTATATGTTCCTCCAAAGCAGTTTTTTCTGTTGTCCCTGTATTTTATCACACGGATGGCGCGCGCGCAATCATTTTTGTGCTGTCCGCAATGGGCGGACAGTCCGTCCGAAAAAAGCGTTTGACTTACGTTGCCGGTGTGGTTATAATAATGCAAACGCAAAATAAAGAAAGAGCGGGGTGTTTCTTATGTCCAAATCCTATTTAGACCGTTTTGTAGGCGAGGGATTGACCTATGACGACGTGCTTTTGGTTCCTGCGGAGAGCCACGTCCTTCCCTCCGAAGTCTGTCTGGAAACGCATCTGACCAAATCGCTGAAGCTGAATATTCCCATCATGTCCGCCGCCATGGACACCGTGACCGAAGCGCGCATGGCCATCGCCATCGCGCGGGAGGGCGGCATCGGCGTTATCCACAAGAATATGTCCATTGAGGCGCAGGCTGACGAGGTGGACAAGGTAAAGCGTTCGGAAAACGGCGTGATCACGAATCCGTTTTCCCTGACCGCTGACCACACGCTGGAGGAAGCCGACGCGCTGATGGCAAAGTTCCGCATTTCCGGCGTCCCCATCGTGGACAGTCAGGGCAAGCTCGTCGGCATCATCACGAACCGCGACATGAAGTTTGAAACGGACTTTTCGCAGCAGATCGGGAATGTGATGACCAAAGACGGGCTGATCACCGGCTCAGAGGGGACGACGCTGGAGGAGGCCAAGACGATCCTCCATGCGAACAAAATTGAAAAGCTGCCCATTGTGGACAGCGAGGGCCGCCTGAAGGGTCTGATCACCATCAAGGACATCGAGAAGGCGCTGACCTATCCGAATGCCGCAAAGGACAAAAATGGCCGACTGCTCTGCGCCGCTGCGCTGGGCGTGACGCGGGACGTGCTGGACCGCGCAAAGGCGCTGGCCGACGCGGGCGTGGACGCATTTGTTCTGGACTCCGCCCACGGCCACAGTGAAAACATCATGCGGCAGGTCGGCGTGGTCAAAAACGCTTTCCCGGATGTGCAGCTCATCGCAGGCAACGTAGCCACCGCCGCGGGAACGGAGGCGCTCATTCAGGCGGGCGCGGACTGCGTCAAGGTCGGCATCGGCCCGGGCAGCATCTGCACCACCCGCATCGTGGCCGGTATCGGCGTGCCGCAGATGACCGCCGTGCTGGAGAGCGCGGAGGCAGCGGACAAGTACGGCGTTCCCATCATTGCGGACGGCGGCGTGAAGTATTCCGGCGACGTGGTAAAGGCGCTGGCCGCAGGCGGCAGCGTCATCATGCTTGGCTCCCTGCTTGCGGGCTGCGAGGAAAGCCCCGGCGACAGCGAAATGTTCCAGGGCCGCCAATTCAAAGTCTATCGCGGCATGGGTTCTCTTGGCGCAATGGCGAACGGCAGCAAGGACCGCTATTTCCAGGAGGGCAGCAAGAAGCTGGTGCCGGAGGGCGTGGAAGGCCGTGTTCCTTACAAGGGAACGGTTTCCGATACGATTTTCCAGATGCTGGGCGGCATCCGCTCCGGTATGGGATATTGCGGCGCGCCGGACATCCCGACCCTGCGGCGCAGCGCGAAATTTGTCCGCATCACCGCAGCCGCCCTGCGCGAGAGCCACCCGCACGATATTTACATCACGAAAGAAGCGCCGAACTACACCAGCAACCAGAGTTAAGGCAGTACCATGCAATCGGAACAGGCGGTGTCCTGCGGAAACTTTTTTGCCGTGACTTCGTTGTAAAAAACCGAATGCACAACGTATTTACCCGCAAGGGGGTAGCCCGCGCTTTGCGGCGCGCGATCTGGCGCTTTTGCGCCCTGTTCTGTCAGAGATTTTCTGCGCGCGTCGCATTTGCCGAACGATGCCTGGCTCCGTTCCGGCCATCCAAACAAAAATATGTCCCGCCGCTTTCAGCCGAAAGCGGCGGGACTTTATTTCTCTGATTATCCGGTTGCATCGCGCAAATCGGCCGCTCACTTCTGCCGGAAAAACTCCTCAAAGTAATCCCGTTCGGCCTGCGTGGACTGGAAGGGCAGCTCGCCGAAGGGCGAATCCGTCTTTTCCGCCGACTTGACCGGCGTTTCCGCTGTCGGCGCGGGCTCTTTCTCCTCTGTGAGCGTGTCAAACAGGATCGTGTCAGGCTCCGGCTGTTCGGGCTTCTCCGCGGCGGCGGGCGGTTCCTCCGGCGTGCGGGAGGAATCCCCGGTGAAATATTCGATTTTCGGCGTTTCCTGCGCGGGGGCGACGTGCCGCCGCTTGCGGCTGGTACCGGCGGCCTGTTTCTGGCGGACAGCCTGTACATAGGCGCGGCGTTTTGTCCGGTAAACGATGACCCACACGATATAGGCCACAAAAATCAATACAACGATCCCGAAAATCAGCAGAAACGTGGTGGAATGCAGTGTTTCCGTCAGGTGGGTGCGGATATACTGCGCGCGGCTCAAATCGACCGAAGCGGCGGCGACCAGCTTGACCGTTCCGTAATTCTGCCCGTCCCGCAGCACACTGACCTCTCCCAGAACCTCACCGGCGGAAACCGGCGCGGTGACACTCTGTCCCTGAGAGATGCTGTAAACCTGAATGTCCAGTGTAAAGGTGTCCGTATCGTAGTCGTTTGGCAGCAGCAGCGTGACGGCGCTGGCGGGGCGCAGGTTTACATAGTCCACGTCCTTGCCAAGACTCACGTCCACGGATGCGATATTCACGTTCGGGTCCAAAACGTCCTGATAGCTGTAATTCGCAAATACCCAGTTCATCAGCGACGCGGCATCCGCAAAGCAGGTATAGACATTGCCGCTCTTGCTCCCGCCGAAGATGGCGCACAGCGCGCTGATGCCGGTTTCCTCGTCCGTGGCGGAAGCAATCAGGCTATACCCCGCGCTGGAATTATAGCCGGTCTTGATGCCGGTCGCGCCGGTATAAAGGTAGCCGCCGCCGTAGATATAGTTTTCGTTCAGCAGTGCGTTTGTGTTTTGCAGGGTGCGCGCCTCAGATGTGCCTGTTGCCGGGATCGTCGTTTCCGCCGTGCCGCAGAGCGTCATAAAGAGCGCATGATCCATCGCTTCCAGCGAAATCTGCGCCATGTCCCGCGCTGTGGAATAGTTATCCGTATCGTAAAGCCCGGTTGCGTTTGTGAAATGCGTCCCCGTGCAGCCAAGCTCCTCCGCACGCGCGTTCATCATCATGACAAAATCGACCAGCGTACCGCCGACAGCCTCCGCGACGGCGTTTGCCGCATCGTCCGCAGAGGAAAGCAGGGTACAATAGAGCAGGTTTTCCAGCGTCAGTGTTTCACCGGCTGAGAGCAGCCGGGTGCCGTTTGCCGCCTCCGCGCTGGCCGTTGCGGAAACCGTCACCTCCGTTTGCAGGGAAAGGCTTCCGCTCTCCACCGCTTCCACGGCCAGCAGCGCGGTCATGACCTTTGCGGTGTCCGCAGGGGAAATCCGAGTGTCCGCCTGCTTTTCATAGAACACCTCGCCGGTGGCGGCGTCCAGAACGATCGCCGTTTCGGAGGACGGCTCCGGTGCGTTATCCGCAAGCGCGGCGGTGGGCAACAGCAGAAAAGCGGCGCAGGCGGTCAGGAAAAGGGAAAGCAGGCGCGAAGCGCCGCCTTTCCGCGTCCGCACGGGGGCGAAGGCGGCGTGCTGGGACGCAGGAATGGATTGTTCCGGCGATTTTTTCAAAATTTTCATGTCATTCTCCAGAAAGTTATGATACAATAGGAACCGCGTGGGCGCGCGGCGTTTTGCGCGGGACGGCGGATTTCCTCTCAGGGGAGCGCTGCATAACGGAACAGGACCGTCAGACGCACAGGAACGGAAATACCCTATATTATAGTCCACGCAGGGCAAACTTGCAAGCCCCATCAGCGGCGGGAGGGTACAAACCTCTACCATTATAAAAAACTTTGCCGGGAAAAGCAACGATAAAATTTCCCCCGTGCGGGCGGAGGTTGCGGATGAAACGGAATCAAACAAAGCGCCGCGCGCTGCCAAAGCTGACGCGCGCAGAGCTTCTGGCGCTGCTGCTGACCGCCGCCGTGATCGCGGCGGCGCTGGTCTGGCACTTCGCCGGGCGGCAGCGCGCGGCGCACGTCTCGGTCATGCCGTCCGTCGCCGCGGCAGCGATGGCGGCAGAAAAAACGGAGGCACAGACGGCGTGCATCAATATCAACACCGCCTCCGCAGTGGAATTGCAGACGCTGCCCGGCATTGGGGAGGTACTGTCGGCGCGCATCGTGGACTACAGGGAGGAGCACGGCGCGTTTGCGCAGATTGAGGACATCAAAAACGTCTACGGGATCGGGGACGGAATATTTTCAAACATTCAGGCGCGTATCACAGTCGGAGCGGCCACGGTGCGTGCGGAGGAGGACGACAGATGAAGTTATTGGTTGTGGACGATGAAAAGCTGCTGGTCAAGGGGCTGAAATTCAATCTGGAAAACGACGGCTACGAGGTAGACGTTTGCTATGACGGCGCGTCTGCGGTGGAAAAGGCGGAAACCGGGCAGTATGATCTGATCCTGCTCGACCTGATGATGCCGGTCATGGACGGTTTGGAGGCGTGTATGCGCATCCGCGAGAAGTCCACCGTACCGATCATCATGCTGACCGCGCGGGGCGAGGACACGGACAAGCTCATCGGATTTGACTACGGCGCGGACGACTATATCACCAAGCCCTTCAACATTTTGGAGGTGAAAGCCAGGATCAAGGCGCTGCTGCGCCGCAGCGCCCCGGCGGACGAAGCCAAAGGACTGCACGGCCGCCTGACGCTCGGCGACATTACGCTGGACGCGGAGCGCCGCGTCGCCTATCGGGACGGGCAGGAGATCGACCTGACGGTGAAGGAATTTGACCTTGTCAGTCTGCTGATGCGCAACAACGGCAGAGTGTTCAGCCGCGAAACGCTGCTGAACATCGTCTGGGGAACGGATTATCTGGGCGAGGAACGCACGGTGGACGTTCACATCCGGCGGCTGCGGGAAAAGCTGGAACGCAATCCCGCACAGCCGGAGCATATCATCACCAAATGGGGCGTGGGCTACTATTTCAAAGGATGAGCGCAAATGACGGAACGGCTTGCAAAATTTTCAGGACTTCTGCACATCAGACACAGCGTACAGCTCACCTTCATTTCCATCTTCTGCGTTTTTCTCGTTGTGGCGCTGGGGCTGCTGAATATTTTTCCCACCACCGTTTCCCGGCAGATCGTATTCAACGCCAAGCAGAGCGCGCTGCTCAACCAGGCCAGCATCTTTTCCGCCTCGCTCGCCGCGCTGGAGCTGCTTGGCGTGGACGGCGTGGAGCAGGTCATGGAGCTGGTGGATGTGAACGAGTTTGACCGCGTGATCGTGACAGACAGCGCCGGTGTGACGCTCTATGACACAAATCAGCGCGAGAGTATGCTTGGTGCAGTCTGCGATTTTTCGCAGGCGGTGCGCGCGCTGGGCGGCGAGGTGGTCTTTTCCTGCTACTATGACGGGGACACGTTTTTCAGCCGTGCTGCGATGCCGGTGGTAAGCTATGACGCCGTGATCGGCGCGGTTTATCTTTATGACGAGGATGAGGAGCAGGCGGCGCTCATCAACTCCATCCAGTCGCAGATCCGCAGCATTTCCCTCGTCGCCGGCGCGCTGACGATGCTGGCCGTCGTCTGCCTGACACACGGACTGACACGGCGGCTCCGGGAGCTGGTGGATGCGATGCGCATCGTCCGCGAGGGCAACTATGACTACCGCATCGCGGTGCGGGGCGGCGACGAGGTGGCGGATCTGTCCGCCGCGTTCAACGACATGACCCAGCGCCTGCAAAGCACGGACGAGCTGCGCCGCCGCTTTGTTTCCAACGCCTCGCATGAGCTGCGCACGCCGCTGGCCTCCATCCGTCTGCTCAGCGACAGCGTGGTGCAGAGCGAAAATATGGACGTTGCCACCATGCGCGAGTTTGTCACCGACATCGGGTCGGAGGCGGAACGCCTGCAGCGCCTGACGGAAAAGCTGATGCGCCTGACCCGGATGGACGCAGGCGCGGTGACGGCGGAAAAAACCGATGTGGATTTGAAAAAAGTTGCGGAACGCACCGTGCATCTGCTGGAGCCGCTGGCGCAGCAGAAGGACGTGACCATCTACACCGAGCTGGAGAGCGGCGTTGTCATCCGCACCGTGGAGGACGACATTTATCAAATCATATTCAATCTTGCGGAAAACGCCATCAAATACAACAATTTCGGCGGCAATGTGTTTCTCCGCCTCTCCCGCGGGACGGACGGCGCCGTGCTGACGGTGGAGGATACCGGCATCGGCATTCCGGAGGCGGACCTGCCCTATATTTTCACGCGCTTTTACCGCGTGGACAAGACCCGCTCGCGGCAGTTCGGCGGCAGCGGACTTGGCCTTTCCATCGTCCATGACACCGTAAGGCAAAACGGCGGCACGGTGACCGTGGCGCGCCGGGAAACCACCGGAACCCGCTTTACCGTGACCTTTCCCCGGCAGATGGAAGCGGGCGCTGCGGTACAAAAAGGAGAAAACGAGCCATGAGCCAGAGCTGGATCCCGATCCCGGACATCATGGAACCGGATATTTATGCGTTGACCCCACAGCGCCTTCAGGCGCAGGGCGTGCGTCTGCTGCTGCTGGACATTGACAATACTCTTGCGCCCTATACAACGGACACGGCGGAGCCGCGATTGCTGGCGTGGGTCGCGGAGATGCAGCGCGCGGGTCTGACGCTGTTCCTCCTCTCCAACAACAAAGGGGAACGCCCCGCCCTGTTCGGGCAGGCGCTGGGTCTGCCGTTCTGCAAACGCGCGCGCAAGCCCTCGCCCCGCAGGGCGCGGGAGGTCATGGCGTCTTATGGCGTTTCCCCGGCGGAAACCGCGCTGCTTGGCGACCAGATTTATACCGATGTGCTCTGCGCCAAACGCTGCGGCGCGCGCGCGGCGCTGGTGACGCCTATCGCATTCAGCAGCATTTGGCTGCGCCTGCGCTATTGGCTGGAGCTGCCGTTCCGCGGCGCTTACCTTTTGAAAAAACAACATATCATGGGGGCAAAAAATGATGAGAACAAATCGCATTGAAGCATTGCAGGCGGCTTTGACCGCGCAGGGACTGGACGCGCTGCTGCTGCTCAGTCCGGTGAACATCCGCTACGCCGTGCGCTTTTTTATCATGAACGGTGCGCTGGTTATCACGCCGCACCGCGCGGCGCTGGTGACGGATTCGCGCTATATCGAAGCGGCGCAGGAGGAAGTGACGGACGCGGAGGTGCTGCTGGCCACATCGGAGCATCCGCTTGCCTCCGTCGTGCTGGAACTGCTGACCGGCTGCAAGACCGTTGGCGCGGAGGAGCGCTCGCTGCCGCACGCGGACTGGACGGCGTGGGAGGGGCGGCTTGGGCAGCCGCTGCGTCCCGCGGAAACGCTGCTGCTGGACGCCCGCGCGGTGAAGGACGCGGAGGAACTGGAGAACATCACAGCAGCGCAGCGCATTGCAGAGACCGCGCTGGACGAGGTGCTGGGTCTGCTGCATCCCGGAATGACGGAACGCGAGGTCGCCGCAGAGCTGACCTACCGGATGCTGCGCCATGGCGGAGAGGGCAATTCCTTTGACCCCATCACTGTCACCGGTCACAAAACCAGCATTCCCCATGCGGTTCCCGGCGACGACGTGATAGAGCGGGGCGATTTTGTGCTGATGGACTTTGGCTGTCTCCGCAACGGCTACTGCTCGGACATGACCCGCACCGTCGCAGTCGGCACGCCGACAGATGAGATGCGCCGTGTTTACGACATCGTATTCGAGGCGCAGGCCGCCGGGATCGCCGCCGCGCGCGCGGGCGTGACCGGCGCGGAGATTCATAACGCTGCCGCAAAGGTCATCGCTGACGCAGGCTACGGTCACGCCTTCGGCCATGCCTTCGGCCATTCGCTGGGGCTGGAAATCCATGAAACACCCGGCGCGACCCCGAAAAATCTGGAACCCATGCCCGTCGGCGCCGTGATTTCCGCCGAGCCAGGCATCTATCTGCCCGGAAAATTTGGCGTTCGCATTGAGGATATGCTCTGCCTGACCCCGGACGGGAACCGGAACCTGACAAACGCGCCAAAGGAGCTGATTATTTTATGATGGCGCGCTGCCGCCGTTTCGCAGGGGTGCGGTTTTCGGAGGCGCAGAAGCGAAACCCGGCTGCGCCTTGCGGAAATGCTGTTCCCGGCGAAGCGGCCAGGGAACGGCATTTATTTTTAAGGCAACGCCGTAGGGTGGCGGCACGCTTTTATTGTGCTGCGTGGGGACGAGAAAAAACGAAATTGGTGCTGTTCCTCCGTCCCGCAGAAACAGCACCGAATTTTTTGCTTCGATTTCCCATATGCGCGGGGTTATCCAAAATGGGCGCACCCCTTTTGGACGTTCAGGATGGGTGGTTCCGGAGGGAAACCCATTCGGACGGGACACATACTCCCGCGACTTGTGCGTGCGGCGCGTTCCTTGCGCCGCCGTAAGTCTCCCTTCTCTAAGCGCGTCTTTGCCTGCTGAGTGCCCTGCGGGTATAAGTGCCCTGCGGGTATAAGTGCCCTGCGGGTATAAGTGCCCTGTGGGTAAAGTGCCCTGCGGGTAAAGTGCCCTGCGGGTATTCGCCGCGCAAGGAAAGCAGGTCGCTCCTGCTGATTTATGCGGCACTGCCTTAAAAATAAAATGTTGCCGCCCTGTTTTGCCGCCGCGAACCGATTGCATTATGTCCAATTCTGTGCTATAATTCATGTATATTGAGTTTGATTTTGGTAAATTCGCTGTCCGCAGCGCCGTGAACGGGGGATGAGCGCATGACGATCACGCAGTTGAGATATTTTCTCGCAATTTGCAAATATGGAAAAATCAGCGTTGCTTCCGAACAACTGCACGTTTCCGGGCCAACGCTTTCCGTTTCCATCAAGCAGTTGGAGGCGGAGCTGGAACTGAGCCTGTTCGTCCGCAGCAAGAACCAGATGCTGCTGACGCCCGACGGGGAGCGTCTGCGGGAGAAGTCCGCCGATTTGGTGGAGCGCTTTGACCGGCTGAAGGAGGATATGCGCCAGACCACGCGGGAGCAGCTTTTGATTCAAATCGGCGCGCCGTCCACGCTGGCAGAACATCTGTTCCGGCGGGTGATTTCGGATTTTACAAGCCGCTACAAGACCGCGCTGTTTGAAATCCCGTCGCTCTCCTCTAAGGAGGCCGCAGAGCAGGTGGCGGATGGCAGACTGGAGCTGGCGATTTGCGATCAGCTCGCCGTTAATTCAAAGCAGCTGGATTTTTTCCCGTTGGTGGACTGCACGCTGGAGGGCTATGTCCGCAAAGACCATCCGCTGGCCGGTGCGCGGGACGTGACTGCGGAAATGCTGCGCGACGAGGAGCTGCTGCTCATCAACCGCCGCGCCATCTTTTTTGACAAGCTGATGCAATGGTTCAAGGAGAGTGAGGTAAAGCCGGAGCTTGCCGCGCTGTTTATCTATTCCCACAAGGAAATCATGGATGTCACGGTGTCTATGGTGGAGCGCAACAACGGCGTTGTGTTTCTGATGGCGCCGCTCCTTACGAATAACCTGCCGGATACCATCACAAACTTTACGCTCTCGCCGCCGCTGATTTTTAAGACGGGCATCGTCCGCCGCAGGGGCGCGCAGCTCTCCAGAGGGGCAAAGCTGTTCTGGGACTTCTGCCGGAAATACCAGTTTGAATGACGCGCGGAAACCGGAGCGTTTACGTCGGGATACGATTGCAGAAATATATGGCAAACGCCGGAGCGCAATGCGGAAAACCTCCGCCTGCGCTCCGGCGTTATCTATCCTGATTGGCGGCGCAAAACGATCAGTCGATCAGACCCAGACGCTCCCGCTCGCGCAGCGCGTCCTTGCGGGAGAGGTTGACGCGACCCCGTTCGTCGATTTCCGTGACCTTGACCCACGTCATATCGCCGACGTTCAGCACGTCCTCCACCTTTTCGGTGCGGCGGAATTCCAGGTCCTTGATGTGAACCATGCCGTCCTTGCCCGGAACCAGCTCCACGAACGCACCGATCGGGATGATGCGCACGACCTTGCCGTAATACAGCTTGCCGATTTCCGGCTCAAAGACGATGTTCTCGATCGTCTGGCGCGCGCGGCGGCAGGACTCGATATCCTCAGAAGCGATATAGATGTTGCCGTTGTCGTTGATGTCGATTTTGGTGCCGGTTTCGGCGGTGATTTTCTGGATGGTCTTTCCGCCGGAGCCGATGACCTCGCGGATCTTGTCGGGATTGATTTTGATTTGGATCATCTTGGGCGCGCTCTTGGCCAGCTCACTGCGCGGCTCCGGAATGGCCTTCAGGATGATTTCATCCAGAATGTCGGCACGCGCTTCCTTCGTCATACGGAAAGCTTCCTTCACGATTTCATGCTTCAGACCGTCGTTTTTCAAATCCATCTGAATGGCGGTGATGCCGGCCTTTGTGCCCGCCACCTTGAAATCCATCTCGCCATGGAAGTCCTCCACGCCCTGAATGTCGATGAAGGTGGTAAAATCATCGCCGTCCTGAATCAGTCCGCAGGAGATACCGGCTACGGGCGCCTTGAGCGGAACGCCCGCGTCCATCAGCGCCATCGTGGTGCCGCAGACGGAGCCTTGGGACGTGGAGCCGTTGGAAGAAAGCACCTCCGAAACCACGCGGATGGCGTAGGGGAACTCCTCCTCCGAAGGCATTACGGCATCCAGCGCCTTTTCCACCAGCGCGCCGTGGCCATATTCGCGGCGGCTTGTGCTGCGTGCCGCACGCGCCTCGCCGCAGGAGTAAGGCGGCATATTGTAGTGGTGCATGAAGCGCTTGCTCTCCTCCTCCCAGATGGTGTCCAGCTTCTGCGCTGCGGAGAGCGTATTGAGCGTGGCGATGGAGAGCACCTGCGTCTGTCCGCGGGTGAACAGTGCGGAGCCGTGCACGCCGGGAATCACGCCGACTTCTGCGGCAAGCGGGCGGATTTCGTTGAGCGCGCGACCATCCACGCGCTTGCCCTGCAACAGCCATGCCTTGACGATTTTTTTCTGGAGTCGGTAGGTGATTTCATCCAGATACTGATCCATATCGGGATGCTCTGCCAGATACTTCTCGTGCCAGTGGTCGATCATGACGTTCCAGCGCTCCTCGCGGACATTCTTGTCGTCCGTGTCCATCGCGCTGCGCGCCTCGTCCATGAAGTCCGCGCAGATTTTGTCAAACAGCTCGTCGTCAAACGCGCTGTGTGCATACGCAAACTTGGGCTTGCCCACCTCGGAGACCATGCGATCGATCAAATCAAGCACCGGCTGGAGCTTTTCGTGCGCCTGCACAATGCCCTCATACATCACGTCGTCGGGGACTTCCTTTGCCTCGGACTCGATCATCACGATTTTCCTGTGCGTTGCGGCGACGGTGGTGGTCATGCGGTTGTTCTCGCGCTCCGCTTTGGTCGGGTTGAACAGGTATTTTTCGCCATCCCAGCCCAGCACGATACCTGCGATTGGGCCGTTGAACGGAACATCCGAGATGGAAACGGCGGCGGACGCGCCGATCATCGCGGTGATTTCCGGAGAGCAGTCGCGGTCCACGTTCAGCACGTCGCAGGAGAGGATCACGTCATTGCGCAGGTCAGAGGGGAAAAGCGGGCGCATCGGGCGGTCGATCAGGCGGGAGGCCAGCACCGCGTTCAGGCTCGGACGACCCTCGCGGCGCAGATAAGCGCCGGGGATGCGGCCAACGGCGTAGAGCTTTTCGTTAAAGTCCACGCTCAGCGGGAAGTAGTCGATGCCGTCCTTCGGACGGGCGGAAGCGGTGCAGGTCACCAGCACGGTGGTTTCACCATACTGCACCAGCACGGCGGCGTTCGTCAGCTCCGCCATTTTGCCGATCTGCATTTTCAGCGGACGGCCACAGAAGTCGATCTCATAGTTTTTTACGTCAAATTGTTTCTTTTGAATGATCATGCGGGGTTAGCTCCTCTTATACATAAAAATTTTTGAATATATAATCGTCAAACCACGGGTTTGATACGGCTGTATGCCGGAGCGTCCCTTGAGAAAGCGCTGATTTCACAGCGTCCGATGTCCGGACGTTTTTTTGCAGCTCTTCGTTGTTCCTTAGCACTTGAAGCCGCGTCCCTCTCTCTCATAAGGCGAGGCGCGCTTTCCAATGCTAAGGCATCGCCGCGCAAATGAAACCGGTATGCGCGCAGGAAAACTCCGGCGGGATCAGGGAAAAAAGAAGCACCGGGGGACGATTATTCATTTGTCCCCCGATGCGCTTGCGCCGCGGTGCAATCCAAATCCAAAATCCTTCATTCCCCTCGGCGCTCTGGCGGCGGAAATCAGCTTTGCTTATTTCCGGATGCCAAGCTTTGCAATAATCGCGCGGTAACGCTCGATGTCTACCTTGATGAGATAATCCAGCAGGCGGCGGCGCTTGCCGACCATCTTGTACATACCCAGACGGCTGTGCTTGTCGTTCGGGTGAACCTTGAGATGCTCCGTGAGCTGACGGATGCGCTCCGTCAGGATGGCGATCTGTACCTCCGGAGAGCCGGTGTCGCCCTCGTGGGTCTTGTTGGCCTCGATCACGCTGGCCTTTTGTTCCTTGGTAATCATACTTTTTGTTTCCTTTCTTGGTTTTTCAATCCCAGTGAATGCAGTTCCGGGGCAGAAAGGAGCCGCCGCAACCGGGTACACGGGAAGCCGCCCCATCAGGGCAACGCCGGTACTATATCATATTTTTTCCCGTTTGTAAAGCAGAAATTCGCAATCGGCTGTGGCAGCGGCAATTCCGGAAGATACAAATGGCTTCGCGCCTGCGGGAACGGGTCAGTCTCGCCGCCGCTGCGGCGGTCTGCTTTCCCCAACACGGGAGGATACCCACAGGGGCGAGTCTCTGTTCCGTCAGCGCTGCGCCGCTTCCGTTTCCGGGGCGCTGGCGCGGTCAAACAGATCCAGTACGCACTGCTCCGGCGCGGGGCTGAGACAGGTGGCGATGACGGCGGCAATCAGCCCCGCGAGGAAACCGGGGATGATCTCATAAACGCCGGTACCGCTGAGGAAAGCCAGCCACAGGATGTCCACCAGCGCGCCGACGACGATGCCGGAAACCGCGCCGGCAAAGGTAAAGCGCCGCCAGAACAGGCTGAGCAGGATGGCAGGACCAAACGCCGCGCCGAACACGCCCCATGCGTTTTCCACCAGTCCCATGATGGTGCCGCTGTTCGGGTTTGCGGCGATAAGCAGGGCGGCGATGGCGATGACCAGCACAACGATGCGGCCAGCCCAGAGCATCTCCCTGTCCCCGGCATTGCCCTTGCGGAACACGGGCTTATAGACATCGCTGGCAAAGGCGGAGGAGGCGGCAAGAAGCTGGGAGTCCGCAGTTGACATGGAGGCCGCCAGAATCGCGGAGAGCAATATGCCGGAGATCAGCGCCGGGAAAATGCGGCGGACAATCTGGATGAACACGGTGGAGGTATCCTCCACGTCGCCGAGAAGGTAGTGTGCGACGATGGCGGAAACCACGGCAAAGAACAGGATCAGCAGCGTCCAGATAATGCCGATTTTGGAGCTTTTTTTCAAATCCTTCTCCGAGCGGATGGACATAAAGCGGATGATGATGTGGGGCATTCCGAAATAGCCGAGTCCCCAGCCAAGGCCGGAAATCACGTCCTGCCAGCTGGAGAATATGTTCCAGTAACCGTCCGGCAGCGCGACGGCCTCCGCCGTGCCGCTGCCTGCGCTGACCATTGCCAGCGCGCAAATCGGCGCAAGCATCAGCGCGGCCAACATCAGCAGTCCCTGAAAGAAGTCCGTCCAGCATACGGCGGAGAAGCCGCCCAAGAAGGTATAGGAGATGATGATAAACGCGGCGATATACATGGCGACGGTCGCGTCGATGCCGATGACGGTATGGAACAGCGTGCCGCAGGCCTTGATGGAGGACGCGGCATAGACCGTGTAAGCCACGATGAAGATGACCGCGCAGATGATTTGCAGCGCCTTGCTCCTGCTCATGAAGCGATTGCTCAGGTACTGGGGGATGGTGATGGAATCGTTGGCCGCAATGGAAAAGCGGCGCAGCGCGGGCGCTTCGATGATCCAGCTCAGTGCGTAGCCAATGGCAAGGCCGATGGCGATCCATGTCTGTCCCAGACCGTAAGCATAGATGGAGGCGGGCAGACCCATCAGCACCCATGCGCTCATATCCGACGCGCCCGCAGAGAGCGCGGAGACCCACGGCCCCATTTTTCGGTCACCCAAAAAATAGCTCTTTTCGCCGCCGCCCTTTGTCTTGAAGAACCAGCGCAGGCCAATACACAGCATAAAGAGCAGGTAGAGGATAAAAACAACGCTTTCCAATCCAAATGTCATAAGTAACGTCCTCTCTTTTCTCAGGACCCGTGTTCCCATCCCGGCGTTTGCCGATGATGACCGGCTCCTATTATAAAATAATACCATATTAGTATATCACAGTTTTTCCCATTTCACAAGGGAAAAATCGCGCCGCCGCAGGGCGACAGCGTTTATTTTTACTTCGCACGCTTTTGGAAAAGCAGGTGATTTTTTCTGTTCCGGTTGGCTGCAATATGCAGGAGCGAAACCATTACCCCCTCTGCGCCGCGCGCTTGCGAAAGCGCCGTGCATTTGTTATAATCTGGATAATATAGAGTTATCACCGCACAAACGCAACTGTGTAAAGGAGGAAAACGAAGATGCTGCGACTGGTTTTGGGACGCGCCAAAACGGGAAAAACCGCCGCCGTGATGGAGGAAATCCGCGCCCGCTGCGCGCACGGGACGCGCGGCGCGGTGCTGCTGGTGCCGGAGCAATACAGCCACGAGGCAGAGCGGGAGCTGCTGCATGTCTGCGGGGACAGCCTGAGCCTGTATGCAGAGGTGCTGTCCTTCACGCGGCTGGCATCGCGCGTGGAGTCGGAGCTGGGCTATGGCAGCCACCGGACGTTGGACAAGGGCGGACGCGCGCTCTGCCTTGCGCGGGCGCTGGACGCGACCGGAGCGCGGCTGCGCACATTCGGCGCGGCGCGGCGGCAGACCGCATTGCAGCAGGCGCTGCTGCGCGCAATCGACGAATGTAAGACCGGCTGCATCCCGCCGGAGGCGCTGCGCAAAACTGCGGAGAGCGGGCTTGGCGCGGAACGGACGGATTCCCTGCGCGAAAAGCTGACGGATCTGGCGCTGGTCTATGAGGCGTATGAGGCCATCGCGGCGCAGAGCGGCCTCGACCCGATGGACGACCTGACACGGCTTGCCGGACGGATCGGGGAGAGCCGTCTGACCGGCGGGCACTTTTATATCGACGGATTCACCGACTTCACCGCGCAGGAACGGAACGTCATCGCAGCGCTCCTGCGGCGCGGGACGGACGTGACCGTCTGCCTGACGTGCGCAGACCTGACGGAGCGCGGCGGCGCATTTGAACCAAGCCGCCGCGCCGCCACGCTGCTGCGCCGTGCCGCAGCGGATGCCGGAGTGTCGTGCGAGATCGTGCAGCGGACGGAGGATACGGACGGCGGGCCAATGCGGACGCTGGAACGGGAACTGTTCTCTTTCCGGGACGCGCGCTTTGACGCGCAGGACCGCATTTGTCTGCGCCGCGCGGGAAATGTGCTGGAGGAGTGCGCGGCAGCAGCCGCACGTTGCATCGCACTGGTGCGTGAAACCGGCTGCCGCTGGCGGGACATCGCCGTGGCCGCGCGGGACTACACGGTTTACCGCGCCACGCTGGAGAACGTATTCGCGCAGTACGCCGTTCCGCTCTATTCCGCGGCGAAAAGCGACGTACTCTCCAAGCCGCTGCCCAGCCTGATTTCCGGCGCTTATGCCGTGGTCACGCGCGGCTGGGACTATGACGACATGATGGATTATCTCAAAACCGGGCTTGCGGGACTGAGCCGTGCGGAGTGCGACACGCTGGAGGACTATGCCTTTCTCTGGTCGCTGCATGGCAGCGCATGGTCGTCGGACGAGGACTGGTCGCTGCATCCGGACGGGTTCGCAAAGGAGTTTACGGACGAGAGCCGGGCGCGGCTTGCGCAGATCAACGCCCTGCGCCGCCGTGCGGTCGCGCCGCTTCATGTGCTCTCCGCCGCCGGCAGTGAAGCCAAAACGGCGGCGGGTCAGGCACAGGCGCTGGCGGATTTCTTTGATGCGCTCGCCCTGCCGGAGCTTTTGACAGCGCGCGCGCAGGAGCTGAAGGCGCTTGGCCTGGCGCAGGAGGCTGCCGAATATGCCCAGCTTTGGGAGATCACAGCCGGAGCGCTGGAACAGAGCGCCGCCGTGCTGGGTGCGGCGGAGATGGATTTGGAAACCTTCGGCGCGCTCTTTTCGCTGGTGCTCTCCGCTTATGACGTGGGCAGCATCCCGCTCTCGCTTGACCGCGTTTCCGCCGGGGACATGGACCGGATGCGGCGGCGGCACATCCGGCACCTGATCGTGCTGGGCTGCGACAGTGGCGCACTGCCGCGCGTGGAGAGCGCGGCGGGCGTTTTTACGGATGAGGAGCGGGAGGCGCTCAACGCCGCAGGCCTGCCGCTGGCGGACACGGCGGACACGCGGCTTGACCACGAGTTCGCGCTGCTCTATAACTGCCTGACGCTGCCGTCCGAAACGCTGGCGCTGAGCTGGTGCGCGGCGGGCGCGGACGGCGCAGTGGCGCTGCCTGCCTTTGTCATCACGCGCCTGTCCGAGCTGTTTTCGTTGCCGCTCGAACAGGTGGACCTCACCCGCTGCCGCATGGCGGCTTCTGCTCCGGCGTTTGAGCTGGCCGCAGGCGCGCTGCAAATGCATCCAACGGCGGAGAGCGGCGCTGCGCGGCGCTATTTTCTGGAAACAGGCGGCGCTCCGGCGCTGGAAAAGCTGGAACGGGCGGCGCATTTGACCCGTGGCCGCCTCTCACGCGGCGCGGTGCGCGCGCTTTACGGCGAGCAGCTTCGGCTGAGCGCTTCACGCATCGACCTTTTTTCCGGCTGCGCGTTCGCCTATTTCCTGCAATTCGGTCTGCGCGCCAGACCGCGCCAGACCGCGTCCTTTGCGCCGCCGGAGATGGGTACGTTTATGCATTATGTTTTGGAAGGCGTGGCGCGGGAGGTCTGCGAAAACGGCGGCTTTTCCGCCGTGGATGCGGATGCGGTGGAGACGCTTTGCGACAAATATGTAGCGCAGTATGTCCATGAAAAGCTCTGGGATTTCCGCCAAAAGACCCCGCGCTTTGTCTATCTGTTCCGGCGCCTGATTCAAAATGTCCGCGCCGTTGTGGCGGATATGGCCGACGAGCTGCGCCGCGGCGACTTTCAGCCGCTGGACTTTGAGCTGGACTTTGGCGACCGCGCGGCGTTTCCGCCCATCCGTCTGGGCGAGGGCGAGGCCGCGCTGACGCTGACCGGCGTGGCTGACCGCGTGGACGGCTGGCTGCATGACGGCAAGCTCTATCTCCGCGTGGTCGATTACAAGACGGGGAAAAAGGCGTTTTCTCTCTCGGACGTATGGTACGGTATGGGTTTGCAGATGCTGCTCTATCTGTTCGCGCTCCGGCAGAGCGGTGCGGCGCGCTATGGACATGAAATCGTCCCAGCGGGGGTGCTTTATGTCCCGGCGCGGGACGTGCTCCTGAGCGCAAAGGGGGAGCTTGACCCGGCGGAAATCGTCGCGGAAAAGGCGCGGCAGAGCCGACGCAGCGGTCTGGTGCTGGACGACCCCGCGGTGATCGGGGCGATGGAGCATGGCGATGCGCCGCGTTATCTGCCCGTGACGTTCAAAAACGGCGCGCCGTGTTCGGATTCGCTGGCCTCAGCGGAAAAGCTGGGCGCGCTCTCACGCCATATTTATACGCAGCTCGGCGCACTGGCAAGGGAGCTGCGCGGCGGTTCCATCGCCGCCGACCCGTGGTTCCGCAGCCAGACGGAAAACGCCTGCCGGTTCTGCGACTATGCCGCAGCCTGCCACTTTGATGAGGCGGAGGATCGCATCCGCTATCTGCGCCGTATGCGATCCGGTGAGGTTTGGGAAAAGCTGGCGGAAGAGGAGGCGCAGCCATGAAAAACACATTTACCCCCGCACAGCGTGCGGCGATTGAAAGTCGGGGCGGCGCGGTGCTGGTTTCCGCCGCCGCAGGCAGCGGAAAGACCAGCGTGCTGACCGAACGCCTGATTCGCCGCGTGGAGGAGGGCGAGGACATCGACCGCTTTCTGGTCATCACCTATACCCGCGCCGCAGCCGCCGAGCTGCGGGAGCGCATCATGGCCGCGCTGGGCCGCCGCGCGGCGGAGGAGCCGGAGGACAAACGCCTGCGCCGCCAGCAGACGCTCTGCTGCCGCGCGCATATCGGGACGATACACAGCTTCTGCTCCACGCTTTTGCGGGAAAACTGCCACCATCTGGGACTTTCACCCGCTTTCACGGTGATCGACGAGGAGCGGGCGGACGCGATAAAGAGCGCCGTTCTCTCCCGGCTGCTTGACCGGCGCTATGAAACGATCGAGCACGACCCGGATTTCCGCCTGCTGGCGGATACCGTCGGCGCGGGGCGGGATGACCGGCGGCTCGAAAAAACTGTGCTGGCACTCTTTGAAAAGCTGCGCAGCCAGCCCTATCCGGAGGACTGGGCGGCGGCGCAGAAGGCGGAGCTGGAGCGGCAGGACGTGACCGACGTGGGGCAGACCATATGGGGACAGGAGCTGCTCTCCGCGCTGCGATCCGAAGCCGCAGACTGGGCGGCGGCGATGGATGGCGCGGTGCAGGAGATCGCTGCGGCGGGTGGCGCGATCGCAAAGGCTTACGGCCCGTCCTTTTCCGAAACGGCGGATGCCCTGCGGGAGCTGGTACGCACGGTTTCACGCGGCTGGGACGCCGCACGGGACGCCTGCAAAGCCGTTCCGTTCACACGGCTTGGCGGACTGCGGGGATGGGACGACGCGGCGCTGAAATCGCGTGTGACCGCCGTGCGCGCCGGGTGCAAAAAGGCCATAGAGGGCTTCTCTGCGGGCGCGTTTTCCGCCGACTCCGCCCGCCTGCTGCGCGACCTGCGGGCGGCAGCGCCCGCGATGTGCGCGCTGCTGGATTTGACGGGCGCGTTCAGCGCGGCGTTCCAGGCGGAAAAGAACCGTCGGGGATATTTGGATTTTTCCGATTTGGAGCATTACGCCGCGCAGCTTCTGGTGGATAAGGCCAGCGGCGCGCCGACATGGATCGCGGTGGAAACGGGGCAGCGCTTTGTGGAGATCATGGTGGACGAATATCAGGACGCCAGCCCAGTGCAGGAGATGATCTTCCGCGCCCTTTCGGACGGGGAACGGAAGCTCTTTCTCGTCGGAGACGTGAAGCAGTCCATCTATCGGTTCCGTCTGGCCGACCCGGCGCTGTTTCTGGAAAAATACCGCCGCTATGCTCCGGCGGAAACGGCGGCAGAGGGTGCGCCAAAACGGATCTTGCTTCAGGAAAACTTCCGCTCCCGCCGCCCGGTGCTGGAAGCCGCAAATCAGGTCTTTTCCACCATCATGTCGGAAACACTGGGAGAGATGGACTACGGCGCGGATGCGGCGCTGCGCTATGGCGCGGCGTTTTACCCGGAGGACGGGGATGCGCCCGTGGAGCTTGCGATTTTGGACGCCGGTGCATCGGACGGGGAGGAGGAAGCGCCGGAGAAGGCCGAGCTGGAGGCGCGCTATGTGGCCCGGCGCATTTTGGAGCTGATGCGCGCCGGTGCGCCCGTGACCACGCCGGAGGGTGCGCGCCGCTGCGACTGGAATGATTTTGTCATCCTGCTGCGCGCGCCCGGCGCGCGGGGCGCGGTGTTCCATCGGGTGCTGGCGGAGGCCGGTATCCCTGTGCAGAGCCGCCAGAGCGGCGGCTTTTTCACCAGCCTGGAAGTTACCGTTGCGGTCAACCTGCTCTCGCTGATCGACAATCCACACGCCGATGTGCCGCTCATCAGCGTGCTGCGCTCCCCGGTATTCGGCTTTGACGCGGACGCGCTGAGCGCGGTGCGCGCCGGGTGTCGGGATGGGAGCTATTATGACGCGGTGCGCGCCGCCGCTGCGGACGGAGATGAAAGATGCGCCGCGTTCCTCCGGCTGCTGGATACATGGCGCGCGCTGGCGCCCGACCTGCCGCTGGATCGGCTGCTCTGGCGCGTCTGCGCGGATACCGACCTGTTTGCCGTCTGCGCCGCCATGCGCGACGGAGATGCGCGCCGTGCGAACCTGACCCGGCTTTTTACTTATGCGCAGGGCTTCACGGCGGATGGGCGTCACGGGGTATTCCGATTCGTGCGCTATTTGCAGACGCTGGCCGAAAAGGGCGCGGAGCCGCCCTGCGACAGCGGCGGGAACGCGGTGCGGATTTTGAGCGTCCACCGGTCAAAGGGGCTGGAATTTCCATTCGTGTTCCTCTGCGACCTCTCGCACCTGTTCAACCATTCCGACGCGCGGGAGTGCGTGCTGATGCACAGCGCGCTGGGACTGGGGCCAAAATTCATGGACAGCGCGCACGGCGTGGAATACCCCACGGTGGCGCGCCGCGCCATTGAGCGCCGCCTGGCGACGGAGATGCTCAGCGAGGAAATGCGCGTGCTCTATGTTGCGATGACGCGGGCAAAGGAGCGGCTGGTGATGACCTGCACGTGGAAAAACGCCGCCGCCACGCTGGAAAAGGTGCAAAACGGCGCGCCGCCGCTGCCTGCCATATTGCGCGCCGCACCCTCGTCCGACCGCTGGATCGCGCAGGCTGCGCCGCCCGGCGGCGCAATCCGTGTGGAGATCATCGACAATGTGGCCGCGCCGGAGGCGGAGCCGACTCCGCCGGAGACAGAGACGGCGGGCGCGGAGGAGGCAGCATATGCAGAGCTGTGCGAAACGCTGCGCTTTGTCTATCCGCACGCCGCTGCGGTGGCGCTTCCCTCCAAGCTGACCGCCACAGAGCTGAAGGGCGTTCTGTCCGCCGCACAGCCGGATGGCGACGCAGCCGGGCTGTTTCCGCCGGAACCGGAAGCGGCGGAAACGCCGTTCCGCCGGGTGGAGCTGGGTCGCCCGCGCCCGCTGAATGCAGCGGAGCGCGGCACGGCGACGCACAGCTTCCTGCAATATCTGGACTTTTCGCAGACGGAAACGCGCGCACAGCTGGAAGCGGAGCTGCGCCGTCTTTCCGCCGCCGGACGACTGGACGCGGACGCGGCTGCGGCAGTCGATCTGCATACGGTGCAGCGCCTGTTCGCTTCGCCGCTGGGACGGTCAATGCGCGGCGCGTCCGAGCTGCGCCGGGAGTTCCGTTTTACGCTGCTCTCTCCCGCTGCGGACTATTTTCCCGGTGCGGAGGCGGACGAGACGCTGCTGCTGCAAGGCGTGGTAGACTGCTTCTTTGTGGAAAACGGCGCGGTCACCATCGTTGATTACAAGACCGACCGCGTCACGGCGGCGGAAGCTCCGGCGCGCGCCCGGCGCTATCAGAGCCAGCTCCGCGCTTATGCCAACGCGCTCCGCCGCATCCTGCATCTGCCGGTGTGTCGGTGCGTCCTCTGGTTCCTGCGTCCCGCCGTTGCGGTAGATGTTCCCGTCGACGCGGAGGGGACGTCCTGACTGCGTTTTCTGTGGAAGCGCCGGTATTTTTTCACTTCTGTGCATTTGCAAAGCTTCAACGTCAATTTTTGTTGAATTTCATGAATTGACAACGTACTGGGGATAGGCGTTATAATGAATATTATGTTGTGGTTTGCAAAACATTCCGCTTCATAAATTATTTCTGAAGGAGAAGAAACAATGAAAAGCATCAGAAAGCGTTTGGCAGTTCTGCTGGTTCTCTGCTTTGTCGTTTCGCTTGCGCCGCTGGCGCTGGCGGACGATGCAACAGGCGGGACCTGCGGGGAAAACGCAACATGGACGCTGGAGGACGGCGTCCTGACCATCTCCGGCACGGGGGCGATGCAGGACTATACATCCCGCGACGAAATTCCGTGGTACCCGCTGCGGGACACGATCACCAGCGCCGTCGTTGCCGACGGCATCACCTCCATCGGCGGAGGAGCCTTTGCAATTTGCAGCAG
>JAJBUU010000027.1:47666-97243 GCA_020860205.1 Oscillospiraceae bacterium
ACCACCGGCACGAGCGCGACCACGTTCTCCCCGTCCGATGCCTGCACCCGTGGACAGATCATCACGTTCCTCTGGCGCGCGGCGGGTTCTCCTGCGCCGACTGGCTCCGGCGCGTTCAGCGACGTGGATGCGGACGAATATTATGCGGACGCGGCGCAGTGGGCGAGCGAGCAGGGGCTCGACCTGAGCGACGGTGCGTTCCGTCCCGCCGACCCATGCACCCGCGCCACGGTGGTGGAATACCTCTATCGGCTGGCGGACAGTCCGGCGGTGACAGCGGCGACTGATTTTACCGATGTTTCCGCCGCCGACGGCTACGCCGACGCAGTCGCGTGGGCGGTGGAACAGGGGGTAACCACCGGTACGAGCGCGACCACGTTCTCCCCGTCTGATACCTGCACACGCGGGCAAATCGTGACCTTCCTCTACCGCGCGCTGGCCTAAGCGGGGAGCATTGAGCGGCAAAGGAGCACGCGATGCTCCTGGTATCAGCGGGACAAAACCGCGCAGGGAGGGACTTTTACACCAAAAAGTCCCTCCCTCTTGGCGTTTTCACCGCCGGATATTGCAGCAAAAAGCACAAAAAGGAGATTCGATTGCCGCAGATTTGCGGGGATTCCCTATTTTCTTTTCGCGTTTTTTATGTTATACTGTCATTTACGATTAAGCCGATGGAGGTGGGAAGCAATGACCAGAACGGCTGCCAGAGAGCTGGCAATGTTGATCGGTTTTTCCGGCGCGCCCGATGCCGCGGAAACTGTGGAGGAACGGCTGGACCTGTTTTTTGACCGGGAGCATTATGCCACGCTGGCGGGAGAGGATCCGCTGTTTGCGGAATACCCGAACAAACGGCAAATGGACTATATCCGTTCCCTTGTGGAGCTGATGTGGACGCACCATGCGGAACTGGACGCGCATATTGCGGCAAACGCCAGAGGCTGGAAGCCGGAGCGCCTCTCCCGCGCCGCCGCTGCGATTTTGCGCTGCGCGCTCTGTGAGATACTTTATCTGCCGGACGTGCCGGACGCTGTCGCCATCAATGAGGCGCTGGAAATCGCCAAAAAATACGAGGACGAGGAAACGGTGGCCTTCATCAACGGCGTTCTCGGCGGCTTTATGCGGGGCAGAACGGAATGACGGAACGGGCGGTATTTACCGTGTCCGCGCTGAACGGACACATTCGCGCGCTGCTGGATGGCGACGACCTGCTGCAAAGCGTTGCGGTCAGGGGCGAGCTGAGCAACTATAAAATATATCCATCCGGGCACCATTATTTCACGCTGAAGGACGCGGAGAGCTCCATTCGCTGCGTGATGTTCCGTTCCAGCGCGTCCCGGTTGCGCTGGACGCCGGAGAGCGGCATGAGCGTGACAGCCTGTGGCCGCGTGAGCGTCTACCCGCGCGACGGGGCTTACCAGCTTTACTGCACGGAGCTGATCCCGCAGGGAACGGGTGATTTGCAGCTTGCCTATGAGCAGCTCAAAAAGAAACTGGAAGCGGAGGGGCTGTTTGCCCCGGAACACAAGAAACCAATCCCGCGTTTCCCGGCGCGCATCGCAGTCGTCACCAGCGCAGCCGGCGCGGCGGTGCGGGACATCATCCGCGTTTGCGGCAAGCGCTGGCCGATGGCGACGCTGCTGGTTTTGCCGGTGCGGGTGCAGGGAACGGAGGCACCGCCGGAAATCGCGGGCGCGCTGCGCTACGCGAACCGCTGGCGGGTGGCCGACCTGATCATCACCGGACGCGGCGGCGGCAGCATAGAGGACCTGTGGGCGTTCAATGATGAGCGCGTGGCGCGCGCGATTTATGAAAGCGAGATACCGGTCATCTCTGCGGTCGGGCATGAACCGGATGTGACCATTGCAGACTATGTGGCGGATCTGCGCGCCGCAACGCCCAGCAACGCCGCAGAGCTGGCCGTGCCGGACGAGAACGAGCTGCGGGAGACGCTGGCAAACGCCGAAGCGCGCTGCGGACAGGCCGTGCGCAAACGGCTGGAGCTATCCCGCCGCCGATTGGAGGAGCTGGGGTCGCGCCGCGTGCTGCAAAGCCCGACGGGGTATATCGACCTGAAGCGCATGGAGCTGGATGTGCAGCGTGCAGGGCTTCTGCGCGCGCAGGAGGCGCGTCTGGCTGCGGCAAAGCAGCGCCATGTCCGCGCCGCCGCGTCGCTGGACGCGCTCAGCCCGCTGAAGGTGCTCTCCCGCGGCTATGCCGTCGCGGAGGACGGTGCGGGATGCGTTGTGCGCAGCGTGGACGATGTTGCGTCCGGCGCGCCGCTGCGCGTGATCGTGCCGGACGGTGTTCTGCACTGTGCGGTGAAGGACAAAGAAAGGAGGATCACGGATGGCAGAGCAGCAGGAAGCGAGCTTTGAGGTCTCGCTGAAACGTCTGGAGGAGGTCGTGGCCGCGCTGGAAAAGGGCGATGTGAGCCTGAACGAATCCATGACGATGTTTGAGGAGGGTACGGCGCTCATCCGTCGGTGCAGCACCATGCTGGATCAGGCGGAGCAGCAGGTACTCCGCCTGAAAAAAGGAACGGACGGCGCGCCGCAGGAACTCCCATTTGACGGCGCAGAGGATTGACCGGACGCGGGAAGCCGTTTTTTCAGGCGGTGCCGCTTTGAATGGCGGACCCGGAGAGAAAAAGAGAAAAAAGAGGGTTCATCCAATTTGAACATCTTAGACCAAATCAACAGTTCCGCAGACGTGAAGGCGCTTGCGCCGGAGCTTCTGCAGGAGCTTTGTGCGGAGCTGCGGGAGGAAATCATCCGCGACGTTTCCCAAACCGGCGGGCATCTGGCCTCCAGTCTGGGTGCGGTGGAGCTGACCGTGGCGCTGCACCGTGTTTATGACACATCCACAGACCGCGTGCTGTTTGACGTGGGGCATCAGTGCTATGCGCACAAGCTCATCACCGGACGGCGCGCACAATTCCATACGCTGCGGCAGCTTGACGGAATTGCGGGCTTTCCAAAGCCGCGGGAGGCGGCGGACGACCCCTGCATTGCGGGACACGCCTCCACCTCCATCTCGCTTGCGCTGGGCATGGCGCGCGCACGCCGCCTGCTGGGCGCGGACTATGAGGTGGCCGCCGTGATCGGCGACGGTGCGCTGACCGGCGGCGTGGCCTACGAGGGACTATCGGACTGCGGCGAGAGCGGCGAGCCGATCGTCATCATACTCAACGACAACGAAATGTCCATCCGCGAAAATGTCGGCGGCATGGCGTATCTGCTGGGCAAAATCCGTCTGCGTCCCAGCTATATTCTGATCAAACGCATTTACCACCGCACGCTTGGCCGGAACGAGCGCATCTATCGGCTGATCCACCGCGCAAAGGAGCGGCTGAAAAACATCGTCCTGCCGGATAATATGTTTGAGGATATGGGGTTCTATTATCTTGGCCCGGTGGACGGGCATGATGTGCTGAACCTGACCCGCATCATCCGCTATGCGCGCGATCTGCGCCAGCCGGCGATCGTCCATGTCTGCACCAGAAAGGGCAAGGGCTATCCCCCTGCGGAGCAGAACCCGACGGCCTACCACGGCGTTTCACCGTTTGACCCTGCGGTTGGGATCGTGCCGCAAAGCACCGAAACGGCAAAAACCTTTTCGGACTGCTTTGGCCGCACGCTCTGTGAATATGCGGCGCAGGATGACAAAATCGTGGCCATCACCGCCGCGATGTGCGACGGGACGGGGCTGAATGACTTCGCGCAGCGCTATCCCGCGCGCCTGTTTGACGTTGGCATTGCCGAACAGCACGCGGCGGCGATGGCAGCCGGTATGGCGCGGCAGGGACTGAAGCCAGTGTTCGCCGTTTATTCCACCTTTTTGCAGCGCGCTTATGATATGCTGATGAACGACATCGCGCTCAGCGGGGAGCATGTTGTATTGGCCGTGGACCGCGCAGGACTGGTGGGCGCGGACGGCGAGACGCATCAGGGCTCCTTTGATGTGGGCTATCTCTGCCAGACGCCCGGCATGGCCGTCTGGTCGCCTTCCAACTTTGCGGAGCTGCGTACCATGCTGCGCCTTGCACTGGACGCCGAAGGCCCCGCCGCCGTGCGCTATCCCCGCGGCGGCGAGGGAAAATTCCAAACGGATACCGCTGCGCTGTCCGCCGCGCTGCTCCGTCACGGGACGGATGTGACGCTTGTCAGCTATGGCATCCTCATCAATGAGGCGCTGGGCGCGGCGGAGCTTTTGGCCGCGCGCGGCGTTTCCGCGGAGGTCATCAAGCTCAACCGGCTGGATGCGCCGGATTTTGAGATGGTAACGGCATCCGTCGCCCGGACAGGGCGGCTGATCGTCGCGGAGGAAACGGCGGAAGCCGGATGCATCGGCACACGGCTGCTTGCGGCGCTGGAGGAACGCGGCGTTCCGGCCGCGCGCGGTGCAATTTTGCGCAATTTGGATTCCGGCGTTGTGCAGCACGGCACGGTAGCCCAGCTTTGGAACCGGCTGCATCTGGACGCGGCGGGTCTTGCCGCAGCTTATGAGGAATTTGGACGATGACTGCAAAGAAAGTCAGACTGGATCAGCTCCTTGTGGAGCGCGGAGACGCGCCCTCGCGCGAACGGGCAAAGGCAATTATCATGGCGGGCTGCGTCTATTCCGGCGGGCAGCGGCTGGAAAAGCCGGGACTCTCCGTTGACCCGACGCTGCCGCTGGAGGTGCGCGGCGGGGCGCTGCCCTATGTTTCCCGCGGCGGGCTGAAGCTGGAAAAGGCGTTCCGCGTCTTTCCGCTGGACGCGCGCGAGAAGGTCTGTATCGACTGCGGCGCTTCCACCGGCGGCTTTACGGACGTGCTGCTGCAAAACGGTGCGGCGCGCGTTTACGCCGTGGACGTGGGCTATGGGCAGCTTGCATGGAAGCTCCGCTGCGACGCGCGCGTTATCAATCTGGAACGCACCAATGTGCGCTATCTTACGGCGGAACAGGTCCCGGAGACGCTTGATCTGGCCGTGATGGATCTGGCATTCATCTCCATCCGGCTCGTTCTCCCTGCGGTGCATCCGTTCCTGAAGCCTGGCGGCGACGTGCTTTGTCTCATCAAGCCGCAGTTTGAAGCCGGGCGGGAAAAGGTGGGAAAAAAGGGCGTTGTCCGCGACGCAAAGACCCATCTCGACGTTCTGGAACAGCTTTTGGCGTTTTTCCCGACCGCAGGCTACACGCCGCTGGGTCTGGACTATTCTCCCATCCGGGGACCGGAGGGGAATATTGAATATCTGGCATGGCTGAAAAAAGGAGCGTACACCGCTCCGGCGTTTGACCCCGCCGCATTGGTGGCGGAATCTCATCAGAACTGGGAGAGGGCGGCGCAATGAAAAAAAAGGTGATTCTCTGTCCGAATCCATACAAGGACTGCAATCTCAGCGTCACGCTGGAAGCAAAGGACATTTTGGAGCGCGCGGGCGTTGAAACCGTCGTCTGTCCGGAATTTTTGGACGAGCAGCCGGCGGGCATCCCGTCGGACATCCGCTGCACGGACCTTTATGACGCGCTGCCCGGCGCGGCGCTGGTGGTGTCGCTCGGCGGGGACGGGACGATCATGCACACCATCCGCCGCATGATCGGCTATGACGTACCGGTGCTGGGGGTCAATCTTGGCACGGTGGGCTTCCTTGCGGAGCTGGAACGCGGCGATCTTGGCGTGCTGCCCGCCGCGGCGGCGGGACGATTCACCCCCAGCCTGCGTATGATGCTGCATATAGAGGTGGAGCGCGCGGGAACGGTCGTGTTTTCCAACTATGCGCTCAACGACGTATCGCTTCAGGGCATCGTGCAGATGATCCATATGACGGTGCGCGGCGATGGCCGGAAAATACTGGAATTTTCCGGCGACGGCGTGGTGATTTCCTCGCCCACGGGCTCCACGGCTTATTCCATGTCCGCCGGAGGCCCGCTGGTGGAGCCGGAGGCGGAGAACCTGATCGTCACACCGGTCTGCGCCCATGCGCTGGCGGCGCGCAGCTTTGTCCTTTCGCCGGAACGGGTGGTGACGGTGGAGCTGGGCGACCTGCGCGGCAAGGCGGTTTTTTCGGTGGACGGCGGCTGCTTTGACGGACAGGGCGGCGACATCCTGCGCGTACGCAAGGCGGAATACCGCACAATGATCGCCCATGTCAGCGAAAAGGGATTTTATGACATTGTGTTTGAAAAGCTGAGGGAGCGAAAATGAAATCAGAACGACAGAAGAAAATTCTGGAGATTATCGCGCGGGAAAATGTGGAAACGCAAAATCAGCTCATCGAGGCGCTCTCAAAAGAGGGCGTTGTCAGCACACAGGCCACGCTCTCCCGCGACATCCGGGAGCTGCATCTGGTGAAAGAAACAGTCGGTGACGGCAGCTATCGCTATGTTGTCAGCGGCAAGGATAGTTTCTTTGACCACGACCAGCGATTGAAAAAAATCTTTCGGGAGAGCGTGGTGGACTATGATCTGGCACAGAACCTGCTTGTCATCAAGACCCTGCCCGGTCTGGCAGACGCAGCCTGCGCCGCGCTGGACAGCATGGAAATCCCGAATCTGGTCGGGAGCATCGCAGGGGACGACACGGCGTTTGTCGCCATGCGGGATAACGCCGCTGCGGAATACTTTTATCACGAAATCGAGAAGCTGCTGTAACGGGAGAAAAGAGGCGGCGTCATGCTGACAGACCTTCACATTGAGAATATCGCGGTCATCGAGCGCGCGGACGTGGCGTTTGACGCGGGGCTGAATGTCCTGACCGGCGAGACCGGCGCGGGAAAAAGCATCGTCATCGACGCAATCGGCGCGGTGCTGGGTGGTCGGGTCAACCGCGAGCTTGTGCGCTCCGGCGCGGATCACGCACTGGTCAGCGCCGTTTTTGACGGAAAGACCGCCACGCAATGGCTGGCGGAAAACGGGATAGAGGCTTCCGACGAGCTGATTTTGCAGCGGCGCATTACGGCGGACGGACGCTCCGCCTGCCGCGTCAACGGCGTTCCCGCCACGGTGCAGCAGCTCCGCGCGCTGGGTGCGCTCCTGCTGGATATGCACGGACAGAACGACGGGCGCCAGCTCCTGGACGAAACGCGCCATCAGGATTATCTTGACCGCTTTGCTGCAAATCACGCGGAAAAGGCCGCGTATGACGCCGCTTACCGCCAGTGCCGCGCGGTTTTGAAGGAAATCGAGCGCCTTTCGATGGACGAGATGGAAAAATCCCGCCGCATCGACCACCTGACTGCACAGACGGAGGAACTGGAACAGGCGAAAATACAGCCGGGCGAGGAGGCGGAAAAGACCGCCCTGCGTGACCGGATGAAAAATGCGGAAAAGCTCACCGACGCGCTGGAAGCGGCGCACAGCGCGCTATACGACGCGGATGAAAACGCCATACAGCGCGTTGCCGACGCGGAGCGGGCGCTGCGCGGTCTGGCCGCTTCGGACGGGGAGCTGGCTGCGCTCTCGGAGGAGCTGGCGCAGGCGCGCTTTCAGTTGGAGGACGCTGCCGAGCGCATCGGCGATTTGCGCAGGTCGCTGGATTTTTCCGCGGAGGAATACGATGCGCTGGAGGAACGGCTTGCGCTGCTCCGGCGGCTGCAACGCAAATACGGCACGGACGAGGCCGGACTGCCCGCGCTGCTGGAGCAGGGGCGGCGCGAACTCGCGGAGCTGTCCTCCGCAGGGGACCTTCTGGAGCAGCTGCAACGGGATTTGAAAAAGGCGGAAACCGCCGTGCGGGAAGCGGGCGCGGCGCTGACCGCGTCCCGCGCCGCCGCAGGGGAGACGCTCTCTGCGCGGGTGCAGACGGAGCTGCGCGATTTGGGAATGCCTTCCGTCCGCTTCGTGACGGAAATCACGCCCAAGCCACGCTTTGACGCCTCCGGCGGCGATGAGGTGCGCTTCCTCATCAGCGCCAATACGGGCGCGCCGCCGGGGCGGCTGTCCCACATCGCCTCCGGCGGCGAAATGAGCCGCGTGATGCTGGCGCTCAAGAGCGTATTTGCGGAACAGGACGCGGTGGAAACGCTGATTTTTGATGAAATCGATACCGGCGTATCCGGTATCACCGCCCAGCGCGTGGGCGAAAAAATGGCGGCGCTTGCCCGCTGCCGCCAGCTTATCTGCATCACCCACCTGCCGCAAATCGCGGCGATGGCGCATACCCAGTTTACAATTCAAAAATCCGAACGCGGCGGCGGCACCTATACAACCGTGACCCGGCTGGATCGGGATGGCCGCGTGCGCGAGCTGGCGCGGCTTTATGGCGGAGACACCGTTACCGAAACCACGCTGCGCAGCGCCGCAGAACAGCTGGACGCAGCGGAGGCATTCCGCAATCAGGAAAGGAGATAATCCCATGCGAATCGATCGCGCACAGATGAAAGCCGATGCGAAACAGGCCATGCGTGGCCGCCGCCCCAGCGTCTATCTGGTAGCGCTGGGCTATGCCGTTATCATGCTGGTGCTGGCAGTACTTTCCACCCGCCTGCAATTCCCCGGCATGACTGTTGCAACGCTGCTGGAGATGGAACCGGACAGCGAGCGCTATCTTGTCGCAATGATGCAGGAACCGAGCTTCGGCGCGCAGCTGCTCAGCATTGCGCTTGACATCATGTCCTTCCTGGTCGGCGTGGGCTTCACCTCGTTCTGCCTGAACGTCAGCCGCAACCTTGCGGCGGGCTTTGGCAACCTGTTTGACGCCTTTGGCTTTGTCTTTCGGATTATCGCGCTGCAAATTATGATCGCGGTGTTCGTTTTCCTGTGGAGCTGCCTGTTCATCATCCCCGGTATTGTTGCCGGTTATCGCTACTCTATGGCCATCTACATCATGCTGGACGACCCGGACAAGGGCGTGATGCAGTGCATCCGCGAGAGCAAGGAGATGACGCGCGGCTACAAAGCACAGCTTTTCTGGCTGGATGTGAGCTTTATTGGCTGGGGACTTTTGAGCTATATTCCCTTTGTTTCGCTCTACACGATGCCCTATATGAGCGTGACGACTGCGAACTATTACCGCGTCATTTCCGGACGCAGCGCAGAAACAGAACAGATTTGATGCAGCGCTGTATATAAGGGCAGCGCCGCATCAAAACACGCGCCTGCGCCGTTTCCCGGTCAGGGCGGCGATTTCCTGCCCCGATGGGCGCGGTGATCGTTCCAGTTTCCGGTGTTGATATAGGCCGCCAGACTGCGTTTGAGCGATTCCGGGGCAAAGCCTGCGGCCAGCTTGAGCAGACGATAGCGGGTTTTGGGGATGCAAACGGCTTTGCCGCGCATCAGCGCCGCAAAGCCCGCGCGGGCGACCTCCTCCGCGGTCATGGGCGCGAACCATTTGTTCTCGCTGCTCATATGCGCCTCCCGTTCAAAATTTGTCGCGGTGGGGCCGGGACAAAGGCAGGTGACGGTAACGCCCGTTCCCTCCAGTTCTTTGGAAACTGCCTGCGAAAGCGAAAACACAAACGCCTTTGCCGCAAAATACATGGCCATATAAGGGCCTGGCTCGAACGCCGCGATGGAGGCAAGATTCAAAATGCGTCCGCCGCCGCGCCGCGCCATATCCGCGCCGTAAAGCTGCAAAAGCTGAGCCAATGTCAGCATATCCAAACCGGCGAGACTGCGCGCCCGCTGCCACGGGATTTCGACAAAGCGCCCGTAATCGCCGACACCCGCGTTATTCAGCAGTACATCAACCGAGAGCCCAGCGGCACTCACCGCGTCATAAAGCTCCTGTGCGGCATCCTCGCGGGACAAATCCTTCCGGATCGTCAGCACATGGATACCATATTTCGCTGCATACTCCACCTTCATTGCATCCAGCCCTGTCAGGTTGCGCCCGACCAGCACCATGTCATAGCCGCGCGCAGCAAACAGGTCCGCAAACGCGCGTCCGATGCCGCTTGCAGCGCCGGTGATCAAAACCGTCTGATTCATGCATTCACCTCATATGCCGCGCGCCCTGTTTGCGCCGCATACGCGGCGGTGGCGCGCCATCTGCATCTCATACTGCAATTTCCGTTCATCAGATTCTTTTCAAAAAATGTTTTCCGCTATCCCACGCAAGCCGGTGTTTTGCCGCACGGACACAGGGCGTCACCCGTATAAATGCGTCCGCGATAGCTGAACGACGCTCGTTCGCCCGCTGCGCACACGGATTTGTGCGGTGAGAAGTCCATAAGAAAACGGCGCAGCCGAAGCCGCGCCGTTTTTTTCTGTTTATGCGGTTCCCGCCGATTGTTTGCGGGGATCGGGAGGGGAGATTACTCCTCCACGTCGATGACAACGCCGGAGCCGACGGTACGACCGCCCTCGCGGATTGCGAAGCGGAGTCCCTTCTCGATAGCGATCGGGGTGATCAGCTCGACCTTCATATCGACGTTATCGCCAGGCATACACATCTCAACGCCTTCCGGCAACGTGATAACGCCGGTCACGTCGGTGGTACGGAAATAGAACTGCGGGCGATAGTTGTTGAAGAATGGGGTGTGACGTCCGCCTTCCTCTTTGGACAGAACATAGACTTGGCCGGTGAACTTCTTCAGCGGCTTGATGGACTTCGGCGCTGCCAGAACCTGACCACGCTCGACGGACTTCTTGTCAATGCCGCGGAGCAGGCAGCCGACGTTATCGCCAGCCTCGGCATACTCCAGCGTCTTGTGGAACATCTCGGTGCCGGTGATGGTGGTTTCCTTGATCTCGTCTTCCAGACCAACGATCTCGACCTTGTCACCGATCTTGACCTGACCACGCTCGACACGGCCGGTAACGACGGTGCCACGGCCGGAGATAGTGAACACGTCCTCGATGGGCATCAGGAACGGCTGGTCGGACTTGCGCTCCGGAGTCGGGATCCAGGTGTCAACTGCATCCATCAGCTCCTTGATGCACTGATATTCCTCGGCGTTCGGGTCGGTGGACTCGGAAACCAGCGCGTTCAGCGCGCTGCCGCGGATGATCGGGGTATCGTCGCCGGGGAAGCCATAGAAGTCCAGCAGCTCGCGCACTTCCATCTCGACCAGCTCCAGCAGCTCCTCGTCATCCACCTGGTCGCACTTGTTCAGGAACACCAGCACGGAGGGGACGTTCACCTGGCGGGCCAGCAGCAGGTGCTCGCGGGTCTGCGCCATCGGGCCGTCGGAAGCAGCGATGACCAGAATCGCGCCGTCCATCTGCGCAGCGCCGGTGATCATGTTCTTGATATAGTCGGCGTGACCCGGGCAGTCAACGTGTGCATAGTGGCGGTTTGCGGTCTTGTACTCAACGTGCGCGGTGTTGATGGTGATACCACGCTCGCGCTCCTCCGGCGCCTTGTCGATGGCGCTATAGTCGGTATACTCGGCCTCGCCGAAGAAGGAAAGGTACTTGGTGATTGCTGCGGTCAAAGTGGTCTTGCCGTGGTCGATATGGCCGATGGTGCCGATATTGACGTGCGGAAGGGATCTGTCGTACATCTGCTTTGCCATGATGGGATATCCTCCTTAAAAAATAAATATAATGAAACGGTGATACTTTCGGATTTCTGGAAACCAATATACAGTATTTTTGCGCGCTTTGCAACAAAAATTTGTATTTTTCCCGCAGAGTTTTTTTACTTGCGGGCGCCGATGATGGCTTCCTGCAGGCTCTTGGGAAGCTCTACATAATGGCTCGGCTCCATGCTGTAATTGGCGCGTCCCTGCGTCTTGCTGCGCAGGTCGGTCGCGTAGCCGAACATATTGCTCAGCGGCACGTTGGCGGTGATTTCCGCCGCGCCGGGACGCACGTCCGTGCCGGAAATCATACCGCGACGGGCGTTGATGTCGCCCATGATGTCGCCCATATAGTCGTCCGGACCGGTCACAACGACCTTCATGATCGGCTCCAAGAGCGTCGGACCGGCTTTCGTGCAGGCCTCCTTGAACGCCATGGAACCGCAGATCTTGAACGCCATCTCGGAGGAGTCTACCTCGTGATAGCTGCCGTCGATCAGCGTGACCTTTACGTCCACGACCGGATAACCGGCCAGCACGCCGGCCTCCATCGCGCCCTGAATACCCTGATCGACGCAGGGGATAAATTCCTTCGGGATCGCGCCGCCGACGATCTGGTTGATGAACTCGTAGCCTTTTCCTGGCTCGTTCGGTTCCACGGTCAGCTTGACGTGCGCGAACTGTCCCTTACCGCCGGTCTGACGGGCGTAGCGGGTATCCACCGTTGCGCTCCTGGTGATGGTTTCCTTGTAAGAAACCTGCGGCTTGCCGACATTGGCCTCCACCTTGAACTCACGCAGCAGACGGTCTACGATGATTTCCAGATGCAGCTCGCCCATACCGGCGATGATGGTCTGACCCGTTTCCTCGTCCGTGTAGGTCTTGAAGGTGGGGTCCTCCTCTGCCAGCTTTTGCAGCGCGATACCCATCTTTTCCTGACCGGCCTTCGTCTTTGGCTCGATCGCCACGCGGATGACCGGCTCCGGGAACTCCATGGATTCCAGCACGATGGGTTGCTTTTCATCGCAAAGCGTATCGCCGGTGGTGGTGTTTTTCAGGCCGACGGCGGCAGCGATGTCGCCAGAGTAGACCTTTTCCAAATCCTCGCGGTGGTTGGCGTGCATCAGCAGGATGCGGCTGATGCGCTCGCGCTGTCCCTTTGTGGAGTTCAGCACGGTCTTGCCTGTTTCCAGCGTGCCGGAATAGACGCGGAAGAAGCTCAGGCGCCCCACATACGGATCGGTCATGATTTTGAACGCCAGCGCGCTGAACGGCGCTTCGTCGTCCGCCGGGCGGGTGATGGCCTCGTCGGTGTGCGGGTCGGTGCCCGCAACGGGCGGAATGTCCAGCGGGGAGGGCATATAGTCCACGATTGCGTCCAGCAGCTTCTGTACGCCCTTGTTCTTGTAGGACGTGCCGCAGGTGATGGGAACCATCTTTCCGGCAACGGTGGCCTTGCGGATGGCGGCGCGAATCATGTCTGCCGGAACCGGCTGCTCGTCCAGATACAGCTCCATGATGTTGTCGTCGAAGTCCGAAACGGCCTCCATCAGCTTGACGCGGTATTCGTCCGCCAACTCCTTCAGGTCGTCCGGAATCTCCTCGTCCCGCATATCCTTGCCCAGCTCATCATAATAGATGCGGGCGTTCATCTCCACCAGATCGATGATCCCGCGGAAGTCCGCTTCCTTGCCGATGGGGAGCTGGATGGGAACGGCGTTGCACTTCAGACGGTCGTGGATCATGTCCAGAACATGATAGAAGTCCGCGCCGGTGATGTCCATCTTGTTGATATAAATCATGCGGGGAACGTTGTAGTGGTCGGCCTGACGCCAGACGGTTTCAGACTGCGGCTCCACGCCGCCCTTCGCGCACAGAACGGTCACGGAACCGTCCAGCACACGCAGAGAGCGCTCCACCTCTACGGTGAAGTCCACATGGCCCGGCGTGTCGATGATGTTGATGCGGTGGTCGCGCCAGTGACAGGTGGTCGCGGCGGAGGTGATGGTGATGCCGCGCTCCTGCTCCTGCTCCATCCAGTCCATCGTGGCGGTGCCCTCGTGGGTCTCGCCGATCTTGTAGTTTACGCCGGTATAGAACAGAATGCGCTCCGTCGTGGTGGTTTTACCGGCATCGATGTGCGCCATGATGCCGATGTTTCTTGTCTTTTCCAGAGAAAAATTTCTTGCCATGCCTCAACTCTCCTCAAATTACCAGCGGAAGTGCGCGAAGGCCTTGTTGGACTCGGCCATCTTGTGCACGTCCTCGCGTTTTTTGACGGAGGCGCCGGTGTTGTTGCAGGCATCCATGATTTCGTTGGCCAGACGCTCCTTCATGGTCTTTTCGCTGCGCTTGCGGGAATAATCCGTCAGCCAGCGCAGGCCGAGTGTCTGACGACGGGCAGGACGGACCTCAATCGGGACCTGGTAGGTCGCGCCGCCGACACGGCGAGCCTTGACCTCCAGCTCCGGCATGATGTTGTTCATCGCTTCGGTGAACGCATCCAGACCGTTCTTGCCTGTCTTTTCCTCGATGATGTGGAAGGCGTCATAAACGACCTTTTGTGCGACGCCCTTTTTGCCATCGAGCATAATGCTGTTGATCAGCTTGGTCACCAGGACGCTGTTGTATACAGGATCCGGCAAAACCTCTCTTTTGGGAACATTACCTCTTCTTGGCACTGTGCTTCCCTCCTTCATTATGAAATGATGTCAACGGTACTCGAACGCGAATGCTTCGCGCCCGCTGCGCCCTGAGGTTTTACTGACATATATATGAAAACATAAAAACAACAGGGCAAATGCTTTGCTTTTGTGGGGATTACTTTTTCGCTTTGGGACGCTTGGTTCCGTACTTGGAGCGACCCTGCATACGGCCGTCCACGCCCTGCGCGTCCAGCGCGCCGCGGATGATGTGGTAACGCACACCAGGAAGGTCCTTGACACGGCCGCCGCGGATCATGACGACGGAGTGCTCCTGCAGATTGTGTCCCTCGCCGGGGATGTAGGCCGTGACCTCGTAGCCGTTGGTCAGACGCACACGGGCGATTTTACGCAGCGCGGAGTTCGGTTTTTTCGGCGTTGCGGTACGCACTGCGGTGCATACGCCGCGCTTCTGCGGGGAGGGGAGGTCGGTCTCCGCGTTCTTCAGGGTGTTCAGACCCTTCTGCATCGCGGGGGAGTTGGACTTGTAGGTGGTCTTTTCTCTGCCCTTACGGACAAGCTGATTAAAGGTTGGCAATGGTTGTTCCTCCTTTCCTTTTTGATTTTTGGACGCAATACGCCCATACAAGGCTGCATTTTATCATACCGTTTCCTGCTTGTCAAGAAATTTTTCCGGCGGTGAAAAAGTTTGGCGCGGCGGGGGTTTGACTTTTTTGCAAAGCGGACTATAATAACCCCGTAGAGCGTTCTCTGGAAAAGAGGTGCATCATATGCCGGAGGCGATCCCGCTGCGGGCGGATGCGCTGCGTCTGCCGCGGCGCAGCGCCGAATCACACAAAGGCGATTATGGCAGGCTGCTCATTCTGGGCGGCTGCGTGGGCTATACCGGCGCGCCGACCCTGTGCGCGCGTGCGGCTGTGCGCGGCGGCGCGGGGCTGGTATATCTCGGCGTTCCCGCGCCTATATATAATATCACGGCGGTGAAAAACGACGAGGCGATGCCGTTCCCGCTTCCGGCGGACGCGGACGGGCGGTTCTCTCCGGCGGCGGCGGACGCGGCGCTGGCGCGCCTGCGGAGCTGCGACGTTTGCGCCGTGGGGCCGGGCATGGGACGCGGCGCGGGCGGCGTGGCGCTGATGGAAGCGCTGCTGCAAAGCGACGGGGCGCAGCCGCTGGTGATCGACGCGGACGGACTGAACGCGCTCTCCGGGCGTATGGAGCTGCTGCACCGCCGCAGGGCGCCGACGGTGCTGACCCCGCACGACGGAGAATTCCTGCGGCTTGGCGGGGACCTGTGCGGCTCCCGCACCGCCGCCGCGCAGCGCTTTGCGGAGGAGCATGGCTGCATCCTGATTTTGAAGGGACACCGCTCCCTTGCCGCTTTCCCGGATGGGACGGTTTACCGCAACACCTGTGGGAATCCCGGCATGGCGAAGGGCGGCAGCGGCGATGTGCTGACCGGCGTGCTTGCTGCGATGCTGGGACAGCTTCCCGTCCGGCGCGCGGTGCTGACGGGACTGTTTCTCCATTCGTTTGCGGGCGATCTCTGCTGCGCGCGATTTGGCGAATACGCAATGACCGCGTCAGACCTGATCGAAACGCTGCCGGAGGCAACGGCAAAACTGCTGGAGGAGGCATGAAAACGGGCAAATGAAACGTGCGGCTTTGTCTGCACTGATGATAACGGCGCTGCTGCTGACCGGCTGCGGCGGTGCAGAGACGGAGGAGCGGCTGGAACGCCGACAGGCGGAGCTGGCTGCGGCGGAGGAGATTTCCTTCACCGCGCATATCACCGCGAATCTGGGCGACGAGGCGTTCCTTTGCACGCTCGCGTGCTGCGCCACACAGGAGACGGTCATGGCGGAGGTCACGGAGCCGGAGATGCTGGCTGGGATCCGCGCCGTTTTGCAGGGCGGCGATGCATTGCTGCAATATGACGGCGTAGAGCTGGTGATCGGCGCGGGACTGGCACAGAGCGCCGTGAACCCGATGGCCGCCGTGCCGCTGTTCTTTGATGCGCTGCGCACCGGCTATGTCCAGCGCACATGGAGCGAACAGGGGGAGCAGGGCGTGCTGACCGCCGCAGAAATTTATGTTTCGGACGATTATGCGCTGACGATGTACTTTGAAGCGGAAACGCTGATTCCCGTTTATGCCGTCCTGGCCGCGGACGGGGAAACGCTGATTTCCTGCGAGATACAGTCGTTTGTATCCGGCTGAGCGCGGACGCGCCGACCGTCAGAACTTCGCTGCAACAGCCCGAAATACGCAGGGTATGATCCGCAGGGGGAGTATGCCCCGCCCTGCGGCGCTCCGGAGCCTGCGGTTTTGCGTCCTGTTTTGCCGAAGCATTTTTGCGCGATCCGCGCCTGCCGCATGATGCGGCGTTACATGAAAATAGAACTGTAGAAATGGAGCAGAAAAAGATGGAAACGGAAGCCGAAACCAGACGGACCTGGGCGGAGATTTCGCTGGACAATATTGCGCATAATATGCACGCCATTCGCGCGGCGCTGCCCGCAGGGACAAAATTTTTAGGCGTGGTAAAGGCGGATGCTTATGGTCATGGGGCGATTCCTGTGGCGCGGCGGCTGGAAACGGAGGGCGCGGACTATCTGGCCGTCGCCTGTCTGGACGAGGCGCTGGCGCTGCGCAGCGCGGGGATTCAGGCACCGGTGCTGATTCTGGGCTACACGCCGCCGGAGTGTGTTCCGGAGCTGATCGCCCGGCGCGTCACGCAGGCGTTGGGCAGTGCGGCGGATGCGGCGGCTTATGCGGCTGCTGCGCGCGCGTGCGGCGGAACGCTGCGCGTCCATATCAAGATGGACACCGGTATGAGCCGGCTTGGATTTTCGTGGGAGGACGCCGCCGACATCGCCGCCGCCTGCCGCCTGCCGGAGCTGGAGCCGGAGGGGATTTTTACGCATTTCGCCATGTCCGATCTGCCGGGGGATGCGGCGGCAAAGTCCTACACGGAGATGCAGTTTGCCCGATTCACCGGAACCATCGCCGCGCTGGAGCAGGCGGGCGTCCGTTTCCAAATCCGCCATTGCGCAAACAGCGGCGCTGTGGTAAACTATGTGGAGATGACGGCGCTGGATATGGCGCGTCCCGGCATTCTGCTCTATGGCTATGGCGACAGCAGCGGGCGGCTGGGTCTGCGCCCCTGTATGCGGCTGATGAGCCGCGTCTGCGCGGTGCATCAGTATGCCGCCGGGACCCGCGTCAGCTATGGCGGCACATTTACCACATCCCGCGAAACGCGTATGGGCGTCGTCCCTGCCGGTTATGCGGACGGCCTGCACCGCTGCATCAGCAACCGCTGCGCGTTCGCCGTTCCCGGCGGCATGGCGCCGCAGCGCGGACGCATCTGCATGGATATGTGCATGATCGACCTGACCGATCTGCCGGAGGCCGGTTTGGGGTCACCTGTGGAGATTTTTGGCGAAACCGCCGGACTGGACGCGATGGCGGAGGCCGCCGGAACCATCACTTGTGAGCTGCTGTGCAGCGTTTCCCGGCGCGTCCCGCGGGTTTATCGCTGAGAGATCCCCAAAAGAAACCCGTATAAAATCCCCGCGCTCCGGGGAGAATGATAACACGGCCCTACATAAACTGTGATGGGGCGGTCATTTTTTTCCGGATTGGAGCGTGAGCAGATATGAATACGGTCAAACGCAGCGATGTGAAGCGCGGGGACATTTATTTTGCGGATCTGAGCCCGGTGGTGGGCAGCGAGCAGGGCGGAATGCGCCCGGTGCTGATCGTGCAGAACAACACCGGCAACCGCCATTCCCCGACGGTGATCGCGGCGGCGATCACCAGCCAGATGGGCAAGGCGCGGCTGCCGACGCACATCGAGCTGACAGGTCCCAGCTGCGGACTTTCGCGGGACAGCGTGATTTTGCTGGAACAGATCCGCACCATTGATAAGACGCGCCTGCGGGAGCGGATGGGACGGCTGGACGATGCAACCATGTCGAAGGTGGATAATGCGATTTCCGTCAGCTTTGGTCTGTGACCGGCGGATGGCACGAAGGAACCCGGCGGCTTCGCCGCCGCGCGGTACAGGGAGGTACATATGCAAAGAAGGCGCATCCGTATCGAGGCTTTTGTCGCCGCCGCGCTGCTGCTGGCGGGCGTTTCCGCTTATGCCGCCGGGAGCTACGGCAGCAGCAGCGACCCGCTGATTACCAAAAGCTATCTGGACGAGGTGGTGCAGCCGCAGCTGGAGGCGGCTGTGGAGGAGGCGACCGGCGCGGGGACATTTGCCGTTGTGACGCTGGACGCGGGCGACCGCGTCACCTGTGCCGTTGGGACGGAGCTTGTGCTGCGCTTTGGCAGTGCTGCGGCGTATGCTTATGACAGCGCGGACACCGCGCTTGTGGATACCACGACTGCCGCCGCGCTGCAGCACGGCAGCGTGCTGAACGTGAACCACCTTTATATGGTGACGATCGCGGGCAATGGCTTCACAGCCGGGTCGGGCGGCGCAAAGCTGCTGATTTCCGGAGAATATACGGTGGGGTAAGCCACCGCCGCAGCCGATGACCGCGTCCCGCTGCAAAAAGTGCATAGCTTCTCTGCCGGGTGCATATCATGTTGGTATGCATCCGATTTTTTTGCAGAGGTACGGGAGGGAAACGATGCTTACATATCCCATTTTCATCGACGGTGCGCCGTGCGGGAAGCTGACGGTGGACCAGCAGGGCGGACGGACGGTGTTTGACGCGGAGTGCCGGATGCGCCCCGATCTGCTGCGGCTGTCCGTTTATGGCGGGGGACGCGAGGGCTATCTGGGCGTTCTTTCGCCGGAGGACGGCGCGCTGCGGCTGCACCGGGCATTCAGCCGCAATGCGCTGCGGGAGTTCCCGGCGGAGATCGAGCGCGTGGAGCGCGCCGGTCAGCCGCCAGAGGAACCGGCTCCACCGCCGGACGCAGAGGCAGGAACGGAAACGCGGGACGGTTCAGGCACTGAGGCGGAAACGGAAGCACGGAACGAACCGGACGCGGAAGCAGAAGCGGAGACGGACGCGGCAGCACAGGCACAGGATGATTTGGCTGTGACGGCGTGCGCAGAGGACGCAGAGAATACGGAGAACACAGAGGACACGGACGCCACGGAGGACGCGGCAGACCTGCTCTGGTACTCCACAACGGACGGTGCGCTGGTCTGCTTTGACGGTACGCGGACGCTCCTTGCGCTCACGCCGGACGATCCCCGTGTGCCGACAGGCGTTCCCGCCGCCCGCCGCAGCATCGAGGGGCGCGCCTATCTGGTCTATGCCACGAAGAACGGACGGATTGTGCGCTGAGATTTGGACAGAACATCCAAAGGCTGACCCCTCTGACCCAATGCAAACGGCCTTGCCACCGGCGCCGTTTGCGTGGTAAGCTACAATTATGGCAATATCGAACAAATGATTTCAGGAGGTTTTTGCAAAATGTCCATTCAGCCTTATGTTCATGTGGAAACGCTGGAGGAGTACAGCGAACGCTTCAGGGACTACGCCCATCTGGAACGCACGGAGGACGGCATCCTGCTCTGCCGCCTGACATGGAAGGGCGGCCCTGTCATGTGGAGCTACCAGACCCAGCACGCTTACGGCGAGCTTTGGACCGCCATCGGCCACGACAAGAAAAACGAGGTGCTCATCCTCACCTGCACCGACCCCTATTGGCTGGTACACGAGAGCGACCCGACCTCCTTTGACGAGGTGGAGCAGGGATGCGATCTGGACGCGAAGTTCAACGCCAACATCCCGGATACGATGAACTTTGTGGAAAACTTTATCAACGACATCGAGATACCGACCATCGCCGCCATCAACGGACAGGGACAGCATTATGAGTTCGCACTGATGAGCGATATCACGCTCTGCGACCCGGAATACCGCTTTTCCGATACGCATTTTTCCAAAAATATCGTCGGCGGCGACGGGATGAACTTTGCGCTGCGCACCTGCGTTGGCGTGAAGCGTGCGAATTATTTCATGTTTATGGAGCCGGTGTTGAGCGCGCAGACCGCGCTGGAGTGGGGCATGGTGAATGAGCTGGTGCCGCACGACCAGCTGCTTTCACGCGCCTATGAGATCGCGCACTATCTGATGAAAACTGACCGCAGCGTCCGCCGCCTGCAGCACGAGATCGCCATTCGCCCGTGGAAAAAATCCCTGCAGGATAACGAGCGTGTCCACGTCCTTTGCGAGATGTATGGCGTGCAGCTCAACAAATTTGAGCACCACTTTGACAAATTGATCGCCACTTACGACGCCAAGTGCGGCGACTGACGGGGGTATCTTTGTTCCCTGTCCGCGCGCCCGAAACCGCCTCCGCTGCCTTTACAGCGGGGGCGGTTGCTTTTTTTATGAGTTTCTGTACCTGTGGAGCCCTGTTTCCGCAGCGGCGAGGGGACGGAGATTTGTCCTTGCGGGAGCGAACCCAGCTGTGCCTGACGCTGCCCTGCTTTTGAAGGAAAAGGGGACTTGACGCGGGTGCTATAATAGGAACAATGAAACTTTTACCATTGCAGATGAAGGAGCTTTTTTATGACAAAGGTAGATATTTTTTCCGGCTTTCTCGGTGCGGGCAAGACCACGCTGATCAAAAAGCTGATTGCGGAAGCGTATCAGGGGCAGAAGCTGGTGCTGATCGAAAATGAGTTTGGCGACATCAGCATCGACGGCGGCTTTCTGGCCGACGCGGGAGTGCAGATCAATGAGCTGAATTCCGGCTGCATCTGCTGCTCGCTGGTGGGAGATTTCGCCCGCGCGCTGCGGCAGGTGGCGGACGAGTTCCGGCCGGACCGCATTTTGATCGAGCCGAGCGGCGTTGGCAAGCTCTCCGACATTATCCGCGCCGTTTCCGCCGTGGAGGGCATGGAGGTCAACAGCGCGATCACCGTGGCCGACGCGGGAAAATGCAAGCTGTACGCGAAAAACTTCGGCGAATTTTATGACGATCAGATCCGCCATGCCGGAGCCATCGTTTTAAGCCGTACCGGCGGCCTTTCCCCGGAAAAGCTGGACGCTGCGCTGGCGCTGCTGCGGGAACGCAATGCGGACGCCGTGATTATCACAACGCCGTGGGAGCAGCTCTCCGGCAGCCAGCTTTTGGAAGCGATGGAGCGCACGGATACACTGGAGCGCGCGCTCTCCGAGCTGGCTGCGCAGCACCACGATGCGGACGATGCGGAATGCTGCCACCATCATCACGCGCATGAACATGAGCATGAACATAAGCATGAGCATGAGCACGAGCACGAGCACGAGCATGAACATGAGCACGAACACGCGCATGAGCACGAACACGCGCATGAACATGAGCACGAGCATGAACATGAACACGCGCATGAGCACGAGCATGAACACGAACACGGGCATCACCACCATCACGACCACGATGCGGACGAAATCTTTGTAAGCTGGGGCGTGGAAACGGCGAGGCGCTTCAGCGAGGCGGAGCTGCGGGAAAAGCTCGCCGCGCTGGAAAATGGCGACATTTACGGAACTGTCCTGCGCGCCAAAGGGATTTTGGACGCGGGCGACGGGACCTGGCTGCACTTTGACTATGTTCCCGGCGAAGCGGAGGTGCGTACCGGCGCGGCTGCCGTCACCGGACGGCTCTGCGTTATCGGCAGCGGCCTGAAGGACAGCGCGCTTCAGGCGCTCTTTGGAGTTTGACCATGCAGGCCGATTTGCGAGAGGACGCGGAGCAGGAGCAGCTCCCGGTCTATCTGTTCACCGGCTTTCTGGAGGCGGGCAAGACCCGCTTTATCCAGGAAACGCTGGAGGACAAACGCTTCAATACCGGCGAGCGTACCCTGCTGCTGGTCTGCGAGGAGGGCGAGGAGGAGTATAATCCCGCCCGCTTTGCCTGCAAGGACGTGCAGCAGCGTGTTTTGGAGGACGAGGACGCGCTGACGCAGGAGCAGCTTGCCGCGTGGGAGCGCGAAACCGGCGCGGAGCGGGTGCTGGTCGAATATAACGGAATGTGGATGCTGGATACGCTCTACCGCGCCATGCCGAAGCACTGGGTCGTCTGTCAGGAGTTCTTTTTTGCCGATGCGCGCAGCTTCCAGAGCTTTAATGCAAATATGCGCCAGCTTGTCTATGACAAGCTGCAAAGCTGCGACCTTGCGGTATTCAACCGCTTTGACCGCAAGGCGGATGTGATGCCGTGGCACAAGATCGTCCGTGGCGCGAACCGGGGCTGCGACATCGCCTATGAGGATACGAACGGGCGCGTTCGTTATGACGAGATAGAGGATCCCCTGCCGTTTGACAAAACCGCTGCGGAAATCGTCATCGCTGACCGGGATTATGCCATTTGGTACCGCGATTTGAACGAGGAGCTGAAAAGCTACAACGGAAAAACCGTCCGCTTCAAGGCGCAGGTCGCCACCAGCGACGAGCTGGAGCAGGGGACGATCATTGTCGGACGGCAGATGATGAACTGCTGCGCGGCGGACATCTCCTTTGCCGGACTGGTCGCCGTGGGTTGTACCCGCGCGGACATTGCAGACGGCGACTGGGTGGAGCTGACCGCGTCCATCCGTGTGGAGAAGCACCCCGCCTATACGCAGCCGGGGCCCGTCCTCCGCATCCGGGAGATCGGCGTCGCCGAACCGGCTGCGGAACCCGTCGCCACGTTCTATTGAGAGGGTACAGGAAATGCTGAAACTGATTGGTAAGACGAGGACGCAAAAACGGGATAAAATAGAGAGAATGTAATAATCATAGCTGCCAGTACAGGGTGAAGTATAAACTTGTACTGGTTAGCAGAGTATAAAATATCCTACAATAACCTGTAGAAAAGCATTGATTTTATGCGTGGTTTGTTGCATAATTATATTTGAAACACGTCGGTTATCTGTTTGATGAGATAAAACTATCAATTCTTAGATTTTACTCAAATTGAAATTGTATGCCGGATGGTGAGGTGATTGACAAGTAATCCCATACCGGAAAGGAGAAAAATGTCTCAAATAACAAAGAAAGCTTTGGAACAGGCGTTAAAAAATCTATTACTGAAAAAGCCATTGAATAAAATCACAATAAGCAATATAACAGATGAGTGCGGCATTAACCGCATGACGTTTTATTATCATTTCAAGGATATATATGACCTGGTTGAGTGGGTATGCTTGGAGGATGCGAAAAAGGCGTTGGAGGATAAGAAAACCTACAGTACATGGCAGGAGGGCTTTTTGAATATTTTCGATGCTGTAAAAGAGAACAAGCCTTTTATAACAAATGTCTACCGCTGTATTGACCGAGAGCATATTGAAAAATATCTTGCTGCGCTGACTGACGGATTATTGATGTCGGTCATTGAGGAGCAGGCGGTGGGATTGACCGTCCGAGATGAGGATAAGGAATTTATCGCGAAAGTATATTCATATGTGTTTGTCGGAATAATGCTTGATTGGATTAAAGACGATATGAAAGAAAACCCGAAAGTGTTGATTGATAAGCTTGACCTTGCGATACGCGGAACGTTCCGTGAAGCGTTGGAACGGTTTGCCATTGGGAATTTATCAAATACTTGATTTTGATGAAATTTTTTACAATCTTCAAGCCTTGCTTGGTTTCTTATCATGCGCATAAACTTGTTTATGGGAAAAAAGTAAAATTCGTTGATATAATAGTCTCGTAAAATAAATTTTTACGGAGGTAACTATTATGTATTACGGATCAGGTACTTATGAAGCATTTGCACACCCGGAGAAGCCTAAGGATGTGGACAGAAAATCCGCGTATATCATCGGCACGGGAATTGCGGGATTGACTGCGGCATTTTATCTTGTCAGAGACGGTCAGATGAAGGGCGAGCATATACATATTTTAGAAAAGCTTGATCTTGCCGGCGGCAGCTGTGACGGACGCAAGGATGTTACAAAAGGCTTTTATATGCGCGGCGGTCGTGAGATGGATAACCATTTTGAGATTATGTGGGATATATTTCGCGATGTCCCGTCAATTGAGACACCGGATGTATCGGTTTTGGACGAATACTATTGGCTGAATAAGCACGACCCCAACTATTCGCTTTGCCGTGCAACCGTGAATTGCGGCGAGGATGCGCACACAGATAAGAAATTTGCCCTTGACAAGGAATCTGCTTTAGCACTTGGAAAGTTTTTTATGACACCGGATAAGGATTTGGAGGATAAGAAAATATCCGAGGTTCTGCCCGATAGCTTTTGGAGTACAAACTTTTGGCTTTATTGGCAAACAATGTTTGCGTTTCAGCGGTGGTCAAGTGCGTTGGAAATGAAGCGGTATCTGTGCAGATTCGTTCATCATATCGACGGGCTGCCCGATTTCAGCGCGTTGCGCTTTACGAAATACAATCAGTTTGAAAGTATGATTTTGCCTTTGGTGAAATACCTCGAAGCGCACGGCGTTGTGCTTGAGTACGGCATGGATGTCAAGAATGTAATTATCGACGCGCAGGATGATAAGCGTACAGCAAAGCAAATCGTATACGTAAAAGACGGCAAGCAACAAACCATCGACTTGGAAGAAACCGATTTGGTGTTTATCACAAACGGCAGCTGTACTGACACCTCTTGTTACGGTGACCAAAATACAGCACCGGATTTATCAAATGTCCAAAATGGATGCGGCGAGAGCTGGGATATGTGGAAAAATATAGCGGCGCAGGCTGTCCGCGGTGAATACGGAAATCCCGATAAATTCTGTTCGGATGTAGATGCCACCAACTGGATGAGCGCAACCGTTGAAACCTCGGACGAGGAGATAATTCAACACATTATGAATATCTGCAAGCGCGATCCGCGTCTTGGCAAGGTAACCACAGGCGGTATTGTAACGGTAAAGGACAGCGTAGATAATTGGTATTTGTCGTGGACAATCAACCGTCAGCCGCAATTTAAGGCGCAGGATAAGAACAGTGTCCTTATATGGGTATACTCGCTGAACACTAACCGTGAGGGCAATTTTGTAAAGAAACCCATGCGCAGCTGCACGGGCGAGGAGGTATGCATGGAGTGGCTTTATCATATCGGCGTACCTGTTGAGAGAATTGAAGAACTTGCGAAGAAAGCATGTAATACAACTACCTGCTATATGCCATATATCAACGCCTTTTTCCAACCGCGCAAGGAAAGCGATCGTCCGAAGGTTGTGCCTGCGGGTGCGGTGAACTTCGCATTTATCGGTCAGTTTGCCGAAACACCGAGAGATACAATCTTCACAACAGAGTATTCGATGCGTACCGGTATGGAATCTGTTTATACCTTGCTTGATATAGACCGTGCAGTGCCTGAGGTCTGGGGCAGTAAATACGATGTAAGAGAGCTGTTGCGCGCCTGTTACTATGCGCTTGATAAAACCCCGATTACCGAGGTTAAGCTGTCATTTACGGAACGTGAGCTTTTAAAGCTTGTTATGAAAAAGACAGAGGGAACAGACGTGGAAATTCTTTTGAAGGAATCGGGGCTGCTGCCTGAATAATCCTTCCGGAGTGACGTAATAAAGTTCAGCTGTAAACGGCGATACAATGCTACATATGTGAGTGCATTTTGAGTACAAAAACTCCCACAAATCAAAACACAACAGCGGAAATTGCAAAATGCGAAAAATACAATCACGAAAAATCACGAAAAACCAATACGATAAACTTCCCATGAGTCGAACCGGGATAAAAAAGTGAATTTCTGACAACACGGAGCGGGACGCTTTCACCAAAGTCCCGCTCCGATTTTGTTTGCCGCAGGCGTGTCCCAAAATTTTAGCACTCTCGATTCGAGAGTGCTAAAATTAATGGTGCGTTCATAAATTGGTATATATTTGTTCACAGTTTCGGGGTATCATAAGAATTGTTCCGAGAGGAACGAAAGGAAACCGCCGCCGACCGACGTGGACCGGTGGGAAATCGGCGGAGGCGCACAACACAATAAAAAATTTTTGAATGGAGGTTTTTTCATCATGTCACTGACACCTTATCGCAGATTCAACGGAATCGATACCTTTAACCCCTTCCAGGCGATGGAAGAACTGGAGCGCCGCTTTTTCAGCGACAGCGATACCGGAGCCTTCAAGACCGACATCCGGGATACCGGCAACGCCTTTGTGCTGGAGGCCGATTTGCCCGGCTTTAAGAAAGAGGACATCAGCATCGACGTGGAGGAGAACCGGCTGACCATCAGCGCCACCCGCCACAGCGATTACGAGCAGAAGGATCAGAAAGGCAACTATCTTCGTTGCGAGCGTTCCTTCGGCAGCTTCAGCCGTTCCTTTGACACGACGGGCATCGACACCGAAGCGCTCAGCGCCAGCTTCACAGATGGCGTTCTGACCCTGACGATGCCCAAGCTGGTGGAAACAAAGCCCAACTCCCGCAAGCTGGAGATCAACTGATACCGGCTTTGCTGTTTTCTCCTTTTTTCCGTCCGCCCGCCCCCGTTTCCCGGCGGACGGGCGGATTTTTTTCCGCCGCGTTTTTGGCGGAGGACAGCCGCCAGCCATGTCGGCCGATCGTCGGGGAGAACCCAAACCGAAAAAATATTGCAATCCCCCTTGACAAACCGGCCATCTTGTAGTAAATTGGCACTCGAAAGGCGAGAGTGCCAGCCGCTGGACTGCCGCTCCGCCGCAGCAAAGGGGTTCAGACGAAAAAAATGGCGGAGCTGAGCGAACGAAAAAAGAAAATACTGACCGCAGTGATCGAAGCATACATCGCCTCTGCGGAACCGGTCGGCAGCAAGCGCATCGCGGAGGAAGCCGGGCTGAACGTCAGCTCAGCCACCATTCGCAACGAGCTGGCAGAGCTGACCAGTCTCGGATATCTGGAGCAGCCGCACACCAGCGCCGGCCGCGTCCCCACCGCACAGGGTTACCGCCTTTACGTCAACGAGCTGATGGAGCGGCAGCGCCTGAGCAAAGAGGAGGCGGAGGAGATCAACCGCAGTCTGCAAATCAAGGCGCAGCAGTTTGATCAGATGATGGACGGCGTGGGCAAAATCGCCGCAGACATGACGAATTACCCCGCGCTTGCACTGGCTGCCCGCCCGCCGGATACCATCCGCCGCTTTGACCTGCTCTATGTGGACGCGAACACCTTTATCATCGTGCTGCTGCTGGGCAGCAACAAGGTGGAAAACAAGCTGGTGCATCTCCCGTTTTCCGTGGAGCAGAGCATGGTGCAGAAGCTTTCCACCGTGTTCAATGCCAACTTTTGCAGCATTCCGGAGGCGGAGATTACACAGAGTCTGATCGCCGCAGCGGAAAAGGCCGTTGGCGATACGATGGGGCTGGTCGCCGCAGTTGCCGGGTTTGCGATCCAGATCCTCTCCGAGCGGCGCGGCGCGCATCCGGTGCTGGCCGGTGAATCCAAGCTGTTGCAGCTTCCGGAATTCCGCGACCCGGACAAGGCGCACAATCTGATGGACTATCTTTCCAATGCGGAGCATCTGCAAAACCTGCCGGGTACGGACTTCGGCGACGGGCTGAAGGTGCTGATCGGGCCGGAGAATGTTGCGGAGGAGCTGCGCGATTCCAGCGTGATTTTGGCAAAGTATGACGCCGGAGACGGAATGCAGGGCATCATCGGCGTGGTTGGCCCCACGCGGATGGACTATTCCAAAGTGGCCGCCAAGCTCAGCTACATTGCGGACGGCCTGAGCCGCGCGCTTGCAAACGGCAAGGACAGCGCGCTCCCCGGCTTTGGCAAGCTGATGATTCAGGATGGCAATTCGACAACAAGCGATAAGTGAGGTAAGATTGAACTATGGCGAAACAGAAAAACGAAGCTCCGGGATCCGAGGAGGCCAAAGCGCCGACAGGCGAAACGGAAACAGCAGAAACGCAGGATACGCCGACTACGGAGGAGACCGGCGCGGCTGCTCCGGAAACGGGCGATACAGACCGTTACATCCGCCTGATGGCGGAATTTGACAACTACAAAAAGCGCAGTGTGCGGGAGCGGGAGAATATTTACGCCGATGTGCGGGTGGACACCGTGACCCGGTTCCTGCCGGTTTATGACAATTTGCAGCGCGCGCTTTCCGCAGAAACCGCGGACGAGGCCTACAAGAAGGGCGTGGAAATGACGTTCAACCAGCTTCTGGACGTGTTCCGGAAGCTCGGCGTGGAGGAGATCGAGAGCGTTGGACAGCCGTTTGACCCCACGCTGCACAATGCGGTGATGCACGTGCAGGATGAGGAAAGCGGGGAAAATATGGTCGTGGAGGAATTCCAGAAGGGCTTTAAGCTGGGTGAAAAGGTCATTCGCTTCAGCATGGTAAAGGTCGCAAACTAAAGGTTGCGGCGCACAGCGAAAGCTGCGGCCTTGCAAAAATATTATGATATAAAACAAATTGTTTTCACAACATCAAGAGGAGGAAACAGTATCATGGGCAAAATTATTGGTATAGATCTTGGCACCACAAATTCCTGCGTGGCTGTCATGGAGGGCGGCGAGGCCGTCGTCATCGCAAACGCGGAGGGCAACCGCACCACACCGTCCGTCGTTTCGTTTTCCAAGTCCGGCGAACGGATGGTCGGTCAGGTGGCAAAGCGCCAGGCGGTCACCAATCCGGATCGCACCATCTCGTCCATCAAGCGCGAGATGGGCTCTGCCTACAAGGTGGGCATCGACGGCAAGAACTATACGCCGCAGGAGATCTCCGCGATGGTTCTGCAAAAGCTGAAAGCTGACGCGGAGGCTTATCTGGGACAGACCGTGACCGAAGCGGTCATCACCGTTCCGGCTTACTTCACGGACTCCCAGCGTCAGGCGACAAAAGACGCCGGAAAAATCGCCGGTCTGGACGTAAAGCGCATCATCAACGAACCGACCGCGGCGGCGCTGGCTTACGGCGTGGACAAGGAGCAGGATCAGAAAATCATGGTCTATGACCTTGGCGGCGGCACGTTCGACGTTTCCATTCTGGAGATCGGCGACGGCGTGATCGAGGTCCTGGCGACTGCCGGAAACAACCGTCTGGGCGGCGACGACTTTGACGAATGCATCGTGAACTATATGCTGGACGAGTTTAAGAAGTCCGACGGCATTGACCTGCGCAGCGACAAGATGGCGATGCAGCGCCTGAAGGAAGCCGCGGAGAAGGCAAAAATCGAGCTGAGCGGCGTGACCAGCAGCAACATCAATCTGCCCTATATCACCGCAGACGCGAACGGCCCGAAGCACCTTGACCTGACGCTGACCCGCGCAAAATTCAACGAGCTGACTGCGCATCTGGTGGAAAAGACCGCAGGTCCGGTCAGGCAGGCGCTTTCCGATTCCGGCCTGAGCGCATCCGATTTGAGCAAGGTGCTGCTGGTGGGCGGCTCCAGCCGCATCCCCGCCGTGCAGGATATGGTAAAGAGCCTGACCGGAAAAGAGGGCTTCAAGGGCATCAACCCGGATGAGTGCGTCGCCATCGGCGCGGCCATTCAGGGCGGCGTTCTCGGCGGGGATGTGGAAGGCATCCTGCTGCTGGATGTCACCCCGCTTTCCCTCGGCATCGAAACGCTGGGCGGCGTTTGCACCAAACTGATCGAGCGCAACACCACGATCCCGACCAAAAAGAGTCAGGTGTTCTCCACGGCGGCGGACTTCCAGACCAGCGTGGAGGTCAATGTGTTGCAGGGCGAGCGCGAGATGGCGCAGTATAACAAGTCGCTGGGACGTTTCCATCTGGACGGCATCGCACCGGCACGCCGCGGCGTGCCGCAGATTGAGGTCACGTTCGACATCGATGCAAACGGCATCGTGAATGTTTCCGCAAAGGACCTTGGCACCGGCAAGGAGCAGCACATCACGATCACGTCCTCGACCAACATGAGCAAGGAGGACATCGACAAGGCCGTGCGCGAGGCGGAGCAGTATGCCGCTGAGGACGCAAAGAAGAAGGAGGACGTCGATATCCGCAATCAGGGCGACCAGATGGTTTATCAGACCGAAAAGACGCTTGAGGAGATGAAGGACAAGATCGACGCATCCGACAAAGCTGAGGTGGAAGGCGCGCTTGCTAGGCTCAAAACCGCGCTGAGCGGCTCCGACACCGCTGCCATCAAGGCAGAAACAGAGGCGCTGACGCAGGTGTTCTACCGCGTTTCCGAAAAGCTCTATAGTCAGGCCGCGCCGCAGGGCGAACCCGGCCAGCAGCCCGGCGGGAACCCCGGCGCTTCCGCCGGCGGCGAGCAGTATTACGATGCGGACTATACCGTCGTGGACGATGACGACAGGAAAAATTCCTGAGAAATATGGCGAATGGCTGCGGATCGGCGGAATCCAAACCGCCGGTCCGCAACGGCGCTGATCTTTTGGCGGAAGCTGAGTCCTGCGTGGAAAAATCAGCGTCCTGTGTGGAGAAGTAGATATGGCAGAAAAACGTGACTATTATGAGGTGCTTGGCCTGCAAAAAGGCGCCTCTGATGATGAAATCAAAAAGGCATATCGCAAGCTGGCAAAGCAGTATCACCCGGATCTGCACCCCGGCGACAAGACGTGCGAGGAGCGCTTTAAGGAAATCGGAGAGGCCTATGAGGTGCTGTCCGATGCGGACAAGAAGGCACGCTATGACCAGTTCAGCCATGCGGCGTTCGACCCGAACGCGGGCTACGGCGGCGATGGCGGAGGATTTGGCGATTTTGGCGATCTCAGCGACATACTGAACAGCTTCTTTGGCGGCGGCTTCGGCGGCTTTGGCGGCGGCAGCGGCGGACGGCGCAGCGCGGCGCAGAAGGGCGAAAACCTGCGTGTGCGGCTGTCTATCGCCTTTGAGGACGCTGCGTTCGGCTGCAAGCGTGAGATTACCGTGCCGCGCATCGAGGACTGCGAGACCTGCGGCGGCAACGGCTGCGCCAAAGGCAGCAGCCCGGAAACCTGTTCGGAATGCGGCGGCAGCGGCAGCGTGCGCACCCAGCAGCGGACGCCTTTCGGCATGATGGCTTCCACCAGCCCGTGCCGCAAATGCGGCGGAACCGGTCAAATTGTCAACAATCCCTGCCCGGATTGCAGCGGCAAGGGCAAGGTGCGCCGCCAGCGCACCATCTCCGTCAATATCCCGGCCGGGATCGACGACGGACAGACCATCTCCCTGCGCGGACAGGGACACGCGGGGTATCTGGGCGGCCCGGCGGGCGATCTGCTGATCACCGTCAGCGTCAAGGCGCATCCGCTCTTTGAGCGGGAGGGCTATGATGTGCTGCTGGAAATGCCGATCACCTTCTCCCAGGCCGCGCTTGGTGCGGAGATAGAGGTCCCCACGCTGGACGGCAAGGTGAAATACACCATCCCGGAGGGAACGCAGACCGGCACGACATTCCGCCTGAAGGGAAAAGGCATCCAGCGCCTGAACAGCAGCAGCCGCGGCGACCAGTATATCACCGTCGTTGTGGAAACGCCGAAGAACATGAGCAGGGAACAAAAGGAACTGCTCCGCCGGTTTGCAGAGGCTTCTGACGGCGCAGCCGGATTGAAGGGGCGCAAAAAGAAGCGCTGATATACGAACCTGACAATACAATTTTTTTCGCAAAAATGTCCTCCATGCATAGGATGGATCGAGGCGGTTTTCGCCGCCTTCTGATCACACCTTTGCATGGAGGAATTTTTCTTGGAAGAAAAATGCAAAATTACGATTGCCGGCGGCAATGCGATGAACGGTCGCGGCAATTCCAGCGCCACGAATCACGGCGGCGCGATGAACGACAGCAGCGGCGGCGCAAAGATGTTTGCGTCCCGCGCCGGAATGTGCGGGATGCGGGACACGGGATGCAGCGGAGTCAATGGAACCGGCAGCGGCTCCTATCGAAAAGGCGCTTTGCCGTCTACCGCGCCGCTGGCTATGGCCTATGTCCCGATGCAGGAGAGCAGCAGCCCGGCTTACGATACTTCGGAGGCGCTGCAGCGCGGGACGCTGTTCCCCGGTCTGGATTTGCCGCTTATGAATATCGTCAACACCGCAGACGTGACGGATACGCCGCTGGGCGAGCTGATGGCGCTCCAATTTGCGACGCGCGAGCTGCACCTCTATCTGGACACGCATCCCGACGACACAGAGGCGTTTGAAACGCTGAAAGAGATGCTGAATTTGTTCGCAGAGGCGCGCCGCCGTTATGTGAAGCAGTATGGTCCGCTGGTACCGGAGGACCTTGCGGAGAGCGAAACCTTCACATGGCTGAGCGATCCGTGGCCGTGGATGTATGAGAAAGACTGAGCGGGAAAGGGGGACTGGAATATGTTTATTTACTCAAAACGGCTGGAGTATCCGGTGAAGATTCAAAACACCAATCCAGCGCTTGCCAAATTTATCATTTCGCAGTATGGCGGGCCGGACGGCGAACTGGGCGCGTCCTTGCGTTACCTCAGCCAGCGCTACGCAATGCCCTATCCGGAGCTGAAGGGTCTGCTGACAGACATCGGCACGGAGGAGCTGGGGCATTTGGAGATGGTTGCGTCCATCGTGCAGCAGCTGACCCGGAGCATGACGGTGGAGGAAATCAAGAACGCCGGAATGGAAACTTATTTTGTCGATCACACCGCCGGCGTTTATCCGCAGGCCGCTTCCGGTACGCCGTGGAGCGCCATGACCATCGGCGTTTCCGGCGATGTGATCGCGGATTTGACGGAGGATATGGCGGCAGAGCAGAAAGCGCGCAAGACCTATGACAACATCCTGCGCCTGAGCGACGACCCGGACGTGAACAACGTCATCCGTTTCCTGCGTGAGCGGGAAGTCGTCCACTTCCAGCGCTTTGGCGAGGCGCTGCGCCTTGCGACGGAGCGGATGGATCAGAAGAATTTCTATGTTGTGAACCCGGCCTTCGACGGAACGTAACACAGCCGGAACCAAATGCAAAAGAACAGGGGCGCTCATCCGGGCGCTCCTGTTTTTGTCATATCCTGTTGCGTTGCCTGCGCCATTTTTTCACGCGGAAGCCCGCCCTTCTGACGGAAGATCCTGAAAAATTGCGGCGCTGAAAAATCGCACAGGGGAATTCAAAAACAGTTTCCGCTTTGTTCATGCTTTTTTCATATCTGAAGTGTATGCTAAGAAGCACAGAAAGGCGATACGCCAAGCTGTAAAAAAGTCCTGAGAGAAACGGAGGCTTTTCAAGATGAATGACTATAACGAGTATGACAATAATAACAGTGCGGAACCCGCCCGTGTTTCCGGGGACGGCACAAACGATACGCCGGAGACGATGACCGAACAGGCGGCGGTAGAGCGCGCCGAGAATACTGTCGCAGCGCAGCCGTCGGCGGGATCCGCCGACGCGACGGAACCCACAGCAGCGGGACCGGTCAGCGCCCCTGCACAGGAGTCCGTGCCAGACGAGCTGGACTTTCCGGAACACGTCGCCTACTCCCCTGCGGGCTATGTGTCCAGCGAAGAAGCGGCGGCGGTGCCAAAGACATACGCTTACGGGAAGCAGCAGCCGCCAAAACAGAAAAAAACGCGAAAAGGCGGCGGGAAAGCCGCAGCGGTCGCCGCGTGCCTGGTCTGCGCCATTCTGGGCGGCATCGTCGGCGGCGCAGTCCCGACCCTGTTCGGCGGTACGCAGACGGACGAGGTCGTTTCCACGCCGCAGCCGACATCGGCTGCCACATCCGCGCAGAGCGTTGCAGCCACATCCACGCTGACATCCGGCAGCGGTGAGCTGAGCGCTTCCGAGATTTATTACAACCTTGCAGTCAATCAGGTCGTCGGTATCCGAACAGAGATCACCTATACCAACTTCTTTGGACAGGTCAGCTCCAGTGCGGTCAGCGGCTCCGGATTCATCATCAGCGAGGACGGTTATATCCTGACTAATTACCATGTGATCGAGGATGCCGTCAGCGGCGGCTATGAAGTCAACGTCCTGCTCTATGACGGTACGAGCTACACAGCCAGCGTGGTCGGCTACGCGGATGAAAACGACGTGGCCGTGCTGAAAATTGATGCCGCAGGACTGAGCGCTGTCACGATCGGCGACAGCGACAGCCTTCAGGTTGGCGAAACGGTTTATGCAGTCGGCAACCCGCGGGGCGAGCTGGAATATACGATGACAAGCGGCATTGTTTCCGCGACGGATCGTGCGATCACCCTCAGCGAGACCTCCAGCACCGGTACCGTAACGACCAAAACGATCAATATGTTCCAGATCGACGCCGCCGTCAACAACGGCAACTCCGGCGGACCGGTTTATAACAGCCGCGGCGAGGTGATCGGCATTGTCACCGCCAAATACAGTTCTTCTGAGGGACTTGCGTTCGCTATCCCCATCAACGACGCCATTGAGCTTGCAAACGCGCTCATCAGCGACGGCTATATCAGCAAGCCCTATATGGGCATCCTCAAGGCATCCACGCTGGATGAAACCTACGCCCAATACTATGGCACAGTGCCCGGCGTGTATTTCCAGGGCGTCGAGGAGGGCAGCGCCGCAGAGAAGGCGGGGCTTCAGGTGGGCGACATCATTGTTGGACTTGGCGATGTGGAGATCTCCACATCCTCTGATTTGCTCTCGGCCAAGAACGCCTATCGCCCCGGCGATACCACGGAGATCCGGGTCTACCGCAGCGGCGAATACCTGACGCTGACCATCACCTTTGACGAGGAGCCTGTTGCCTCGACGACGACAACGTCGGAGAACAGCAGCGGCAGCAGCGCAGAGGACTACTATAACCGCTATAATGAGTTCTTCGCCAGCAGCCCCTTTGGGACGCGCTGAAGCGCCTATATCCGGTGGGGATGCGCCCCGCTGCAGATTTGCTACCTTACTTCCTCTCTTTCTTTCTTTTTTGTTTCCGCCTCCAACCGGAGGGGGACGCGCCGCAGAAGGTTTCTTCTGCGGCGCGTTTCTTTTGTCACAAAGCGGATTTGTTGCCCGAGGGTCGGGTACTTTGACTTGTCCATGTGCGGCTGTAAACGGGGCGTCTGATTTGCGGCGACGAAACCAACCCGCTCCCACAGGGGCAAACAGCGCGGCGGCATTGTTCAGGGCAAGAGCGGTTACTTTACTTCGCCCGTTTCTGGAAATACCAGTGAATTTTTATTCGTTCCGGCGGGTCGCAATGTGCAGGAGCGGGTGCGTTTCGTTGCTGCGGCGACGACTTCTTTTCCTTGCGCAAGGAATACCCGCAGGGCACTTAGGAAGCAAAGGTGGTACAGGAGAGGGACTTACGGCGGCGCGTTCCCTGCGCCGCCGTAAGTCCCCCTTCTCCGAGCGCGTCTTTGCCTAATTTCGCCGTGTAGCGAAAGCAGGTCGCTCCCGCAGGAGCGAAACCCTGCCCTGTGCCTTTGCCTGCTAAGTGCCCTGTGGGTATTATTCCCCGCACAGCGAAAGCAGGTCGCTCCTGCAGATTTATGCGACGCCGCCTTATAAATAAACGCCCTCGCCCTGATCCGGGACGAAAAAGCGATTGACAATTTGCGCGCCGCTGTGTTACACTTCGGAACGGCAGCGCCTTGTCCTCGCATGGACAGGGCTTTTTTTCCGAAAACAAAAGGCGGCGCCGCATAACGCCGCAAAAAACAGAGAAAAGGAGAACGCATCTTATGGAACTGACCTTTGGCATCAACGACCGCCCGAAATTCGGGCAAACCATTCTTTTTGCGCTCCAGCAGCTTCTGGCAATCATGGCCGCGACCATCGCAGTCCCGGCCATCATCGGAAACGGGATGTCCCAGACCGCCGCGCTGTTTGGCGCGGGGATCGGGACGCTGGTCTATCTGCTGCTCACCCGCTTTCGCAGCCCCGTGTTTCTCGGCTCGTCCTTCGCCTTTCTTGACTCAATGGCGACTGCTTTCGCCGGAGCGGTTTCGATGGAGGCGGGCTATGCCGGACTGATTCTCGGCGCGGTTTTCGCCGGTCTGGTCTATGTCGTCATCGCCATTATCGTCCGCTTCTGCGGCGTAAAGTGGATCGACATCATCATGCCTGCCGTTGTCATCGGACCGACGGTTGCGATTATCGGGCTCTCCCTTGCGGGCAACGCCGTCGGTGATTTGACCGGGGGCGGTCTTGAGGGAACCTCCACCTATATCTGCATGATTTGCGGACTTGTCACGCTGGCCGTCACGATGCTCTGTTCCGTGTTCGGCAAAAAATTCCTGAGAATGATCCCCTTCATCATCGGCATCCTCGCCGGATACGCGGTTGCGGTGCTCTTTACTCTGATCGGCATGGCCGCAGACAGCGACGCGCTGAAGGTGATCGACTTTGGCCTTTTTGCTTCCATTCAGTGGGTGCCGGACTTCACCTTCCTCCTTGCCGCAAAGGGTGTCTCCGCGCTGGACAGCGCTTATGTCGCCACCATCGCCGTGGCCTATGTCCCCGTGGCCTTCGTGGTCTTTGCGGAGCATATTGCGGACCACAAGAACCTCAGCACCATCGTCGGCGTGGACCTGCTGCGCGACCCCGGTTTGCACCGCACCCTGCTGGGCGACGGCGTGGGTTCCATCGCGGGCGCACTCTTCGGCGGCTGTCCGAACACCACTTACGGCGAGAGCATCGGCTGCGTCGCCATCTCCGGCAACGCCTCCGTCATCACGATCCTCTACACCGCCATTCTTGCGATTGTGATTGCGTTTTTCGGCCCCTTTGCCACGTTCCTCGCTACCATCCCCGGCTGCGTTATGGGCGGTGTGTGCATCGCGCTCTATGGCTTCATCGCCGTGTCCGGACTGAAAATGATACAGCACATTGATTTGAACGACAACAAAAATCTCTTTGTCGTTTCGGTCATCCTCATCTCCGGCGTGGGCGGGCTGACCGTTTCCTTCGGTCATGTCACCGTCACAGAGGTCGCCTGTGCGCTGATCCTTGGCATCCTTGCGAACGTCATGCTCGGCGGACAGAAGCGCGACGCCGCCGGAAAATAAACAGAAAACGGAAGGCAACGAATTTATGAAAACAAACGAAGCGGCGGTGGAGCAGGGCTTCCTCCGGCGGGAGCTGGCGGAGTGGAAATGCAACATCGTCGGGGATTTGTGGGGCGGCGCGGTCACGACCTTCGCCCTGCTGCCGGAGGTAATCGGCTTTATGCTGGTGGCCGGCGTACACCCCTATATGGGACTTTATACCAGCATCTGCCTGACGGTCTTTCTGGCCTTTTTCGGCGGCAGACCCGCCATGATTTCCGCAGGCGCCGGTTCCACCGCGCTGGTGCTGGCCGGTTTGATCCGGGAATATGGTCTGACCACGCCGGAATATGTGTTTGCAGCCGTGATGTTGGCCGGTGCGTTTCAGGTCATTCTGGGACTGTGCCGGGTAGGCTCATTGGTGCGCTTTATCCCGCAGAGCGTGATGCATGGCTTTGTAAACGGTTTTGCGCTCGTGATTCTGGTTTCGCAGCTAAAGCTGTGCATCGGGCGTTCCGCGGAGATGTATCTGCTGATCGCCGCGGGCATCGGCATCATCCTGCTGTTCCCGCTGGTGAAAAAAGCGCTGCCCGCGCTGCGTCAGGTGCCGGAATCCTTTGCCGCCATCGTTCTCATCACCGCTTATGCGCTGATTTTCCACAGCGGTGTGACCGCGATTGGAGACATGGGCGAGGTTACGGCGGGTTTCCAATATGTGGGCTATGTGTTCCGTCACATCGGCAATATCTTTACTGCGGAGAGCTTCCTTGCCGTCCTTCCAACGGCGGTTTCCCTGACCTTTGTGGGGCTGATCGAGTCCATGCTGACCGCGCGCATGGTGGACGAGGAAACGCACACTGGGAGCAACAAAAACCAGGAGTGCTGGGCGGAAGGACTTGGAAACCTGCTCTGCGGCGCGCTGGGCGCGATGCCCGGCTGCGGCATGATCGCCATGACCGTGACCAACCTGAACGCGGGCGGGCGTGGGCGGCTCTCCCAGCTGACAGCCGGTGTGCTGATGGCGGTGCTGCTCTTTACGCTCTCCTCCTTCATGGCCGCGATCCCGCTGGCTGCGCTGTGTGCCGTGATGTTCGTCGTCTGTTTCCACACGCTTGACCGCGACTCCATCCTGCACGCCGCGCGGCTGCCGGTACAGGATACCATCGTCATGGCGATGACCGCCGTGGTGATTCTGGCCTCCGATAATCTGGCGCTGGGGGTCGGCGTGGGTGTTGTCATGGCCGCGCTGTTTCATCTCCTGCGCGGCAGGTCCGGGCTGTGCCTCTCCGTCATTTGTCTGCTGCTGGCCGCAGGATTTGGCGTCTGCGGTCTGCTGGGCGCAGGCTGGGCCTTTGCCGCTGCGATGGGCTTCGGTGCGCTGGGCGGCGGCTTTGCGGCGCAGGGCGCGCGCAGACCCGCTCTGCTGTGGCTGTGCATCGCCGTCACCGTGGCTGCGGCCGTTGGAGCCAGCGTCGCGCTGCATCTGGGGCCGTGGTATACCCTGATCGACAGCGCCGCCAGTGCGGGAGCCGGGAGCACGCTCTATTTGAACTGATGCGGCTGCGGCAGAAAAACAGCGTCGCGCTGTGGGGCGGACGTCCCGCGGCGCGACGCTTTGCTTTGCGCATTGGCAACGCACAAACTGCGCGGATTTTTGCACTGCTGCCCTGAAAATTGGCTTGGGTGCAGCCCGCCTTTTGGACTGCACCCAAGGAAATAATTCTATATTATATTTTATATCTTCACTGTTCGCGTTGGCATTATACGCAAGGGGTCGTAGGCTTCATCTGCGACATCCGCCGCAGCATCAGCCCCTGCGTCTCGCGGTCTTTTCTTTTACAGTGACTGGGGGAGCGTCCGGGAGAGCGTTCCGTTTCCGGAAGTTTCTCCCTTCAACTGTTTGTATGATAGCACAGGTTTTTGAACAGGTACTGAACGGTTTTTGAACAATTTGTAAATCACTGCCTGTCCCTCGCAGGGACGCCATAACAGGTTCAGGCCGCGCCCGTCTCGCCGCCGGGCATTTCGCCCATTTCCCCGTCTGCGCCGGGCATACCGCCGGGTCCGCCGCCCTGACCGCGTCCGCCGCCCATGCCGCCGCCATCTGGAGCGGTCATTTCTCCGTCTGGCGCGCTCATCTCTCCATCCGGGAAGCTCATTTCGCCATCGGCTGCGCCCGTCTCCCCGTCCGGAGGCGTCATTTCGCCGTCGGGCTGTGCCATGTCGCCGCGTCCGCCGTTCTGTCCACGTCCGCCGCCCATATTCATGCCCATGCCGCCGCCCATGCCCATACCGGCGCTGCCATAGCTGGTCAGGGTTTCGGTTAGTGTCAGCTCGGTCAGCGCCGTGCCGCCGCTGTAGTCGCCGCCGGAGCAGATACCGTCTGTCGCACTGCCGCTGTAATCGCCGCCATAGGAGACGGTGTAGGTCGCATCGGCCTCCAGCTCGGCGGAGGAGAACAGCAGCGTAGCCGCGCTGGTGGGAAGCTGGAACACAAAGCTCTGGTTCTCGCCTGTCAGCGCAACGCAGGTTCCGGCAGGCAGCGTTTCGCCAAAGGCGAGGAACACCGTATACTGCGCCGGATTGTTCGGCGTCATGGACATTGCGCCGGCGTCCATCGCAAGCAGCGTGCCGCCGGTGAGGGTGAAGCCCATTTCGCAGTCGATCGCGCCGTCTCCCATGCCGGTGCTGCTGACAATGACGGTTCCGCCGGACATATCGATGGTTCCATTGGAATCCATTCCGTCGCCGCCCGCCTCCACGACGAGATAGCCGCCGGAGATGTTGATATAGTAGTCAGACGACGCTTCGCCGCCGCCGAAGGTGTTGCCGCCGCCAAAGCCGCCGAATCCGCTTGCATCCGCGCCGCCTGCCGCGTTCACGCCGTCGTCCGTGGCATAGATGTCAAACGTGCCGCCGCTGATTTCGACTGTCAGCCCTTCCAGCCCCTCATAGCTGGTCAGGATTTGGAACGTACCGTCCGAGATGGTCAGCGCGCCGTCCGCGTGGAACGCATCGTCGCCGGTGGAAACGACAAACGTGCCGCCGGAAACCGTCACATCGCCGTTGGAATGCACCGCATCGTCGCTGCAATCCAGGTCATAGCTGCCGTCCAAAATGGTCAGCGAGCCGCCGGACTTGATGCCCTTCGCGCTCGTTTCGTCGCTGGGCTGCACGGTGCTGCCGCCGCCGCTGCGAATGGTATAGCTGCCGCTATAAAATGTCGCGTCGGTTTCCGCCTGAATGCCGTCCTCCCCGGCGGTCAGCTCCAGCGTGGAGGCCGTGACCGCGAGCCAGCCCAGACTGCTGTCCGTGTCGTTGGTGGAGCGAAGCGCATCCCCGCCGCAGACGACCGTCACAGACGCGCTGTCCACCAGCGCGGAATCCTTGCCGTTGATGCCGTGGTTCACGGCGTTCACCGTCAGCGTCAGGTCATAAATCTCCAGCGTGTCCTTGCTGGTGATGCCGTTATTGCAGTTCGCGTTGACCGTCAGCGCGCCTGCACCCTGCAAAACAAGGTCGGATTTACTGTAAAGGCAGGCATTTGGCTCCTCGTCCACTTCGGAGGAATAGCCATCGGCAAAGGTATAGCTCTCTCCGTCCGTCAGGCTGTTCGACGTGCCTTCCATCAGGTGCAGCGTGGTGCTGGCGGACTTATAAATATAGAGCGGGCTGCCGTAGGAGCAGGTGATGTCCGCGCCGTTGAACACCAGGATCACGTCCTCGCCCTGCGCATCCACCAGAATGCGCCCATCGTTCAGCGTGCCGGTAAACAGATAGGTTCCGCCGGAGCTGACCGTGATCACCGCATCCGCAACGGAAACGCCGCTGCCGTCCGCCGTGGCAGAATCCCCGTTCAGCCGCACCGTCACGGCATTCGTGAGGTCCACCGTCGCGGCCTCGCGCGCCGACGCGCTGAGGTTTGCCGCCGCAGTTTCGGCTGCTGCCGCGTCCGCCGTCCCGTCGCTCTGCTCCGTTTGCTCCGCCGTGCCGGAACCACAGCCGCTCAACAGCGAAAGCGCGAGCGCCGCAGAAAGCGCGATCATGCTCCATCTGTGCCTTTTGCATCCCTGTTTCATAGAAAAAATCCTCCTGTATTTCATCATCATGTGGTCATACGCCTGGATTATGCGTTTCTGACCGCCCGTTCATCCGGGCGGGGCGGGCGTTTTGTTGCCTTTGCGATGCATTATAGGAACAGGAAGCTAAAGGCAACCTAAAGAACCCGACGCGACGCGACGCTCTTTACAAAACCTTCATTTTCCCGGCGGCGTCTTTACAAATCGTTCACGGGCGCCTTTAACTTCGCTTTAGGTGCAGGGCGCATGATAGACACACCAAATGCGAAGGAGGTTCTGTTCCATGTCTGACCGAATCCAATGCTGCTTTGAGCGATACGAAAAAAAATATCTGCTGACAGACGAACAACTGGAAAAGGTGTCGGCCGGCATTCAGGCTTACGTCCACCCGGACGAGTTCGGTACCTATTCCATTTGCAATATCTATTATGATACAGACAATTTCCAGCTCATCCGCGCCTCGTTGGAAAAGCCGGTTTATAAGGAAAAGCTGCGGATGCGCAGCTACGGCGTTCCGACCGACGAGAGCAGGGTGTTTGTGGAGCTGAAAAAGAAATATGACGGCGTGGTTTATAAGCGCCGCACGGTCATGGCCGCTGCGGACGCGGTGGCTTATCTCCGCGACGGCGTGCTGCCGGAGGACGAGAACCAGATTTGCCACGAGATCGACTGGTTCATGCAGAGTTACCGCCCCACTGCGAAGGTGTTCATCGCCTATGACCGCACCGCGTTTGCCGGTCGGGACGACCCGGAGCTGCGTATCACGTTTGACCGCAATCTGCGCTGGCGCGACACGGCGCTTGACCTGCGTGCAGGCGATTATGGCGCGCCGCTGCTGCCGCCGGAGCAGACGCTGATGGAAATCAAAATCCCCGGCGCGGCTCCCACATGGCTGGCACATCTGCTCAGCGAATGCGGCGTATTTGCCACATCCTTTTCCAAATATGGCGCCTGCTACAAGCAGAACCTGCTTGGTCGCGGCATTTGCGACAAACCACAGACGCTCCAAATCGCCGCCGTGCGGGTCTGTGCCTGACACCCCGCTCCAAGTTTGCTTTTCTTCATTATTTTTTCCTTTCTTTCTCTCCAATGGGCAGCGATTCTTCGGGAACCGCTGCCCGCTTTCTTTTTTCAGGCGGTCACTTTTGTTTATTCATATCAGGCTGTAACCCCCGCATCGGGAACGCAGGTCGTGTCGCATCTGCTGTTACCCTGCCTGCATCATCCGTCGGAACAAAACCGGCGGCAGAAACGGAGCGTTTTTGACATGGAACAGGATTTGATACGGCGGGCGGAGGACCTGGCGCGGCGCTGTGTGCGCACGGCGGAGGTGACGCACACGGGCTTTCTGACCCCTGCGGAGTGCGCGCTGCTGGAGCATTGGGATGCGCGCAGCGCAGACTGTCAGCTTCTGCTGCATGGCGGTGGTGCGGAGCCGGAGCGCCGCGTCGCGTTTTTCCTGCCGGATTGGATGGACGCGGAGACATTTGACCCCAACGAACATCTTTGCGCAGTGGAGGTCACTGCGCGCTTTGGCGAGCCGGGACACCGGGACTATCTTGGCGCGGTACTGGGACTTGGCATTGAGCGCGCATGGATCGGAGACATCGTCATCGACGGCGGCACAGCTTATATCTACTGCCTGCCCAGCGTGAAGGCGCATCTGCTGCAATCGCTGGAAAAGGTGGGGCGCTATGGCGTCAGGACGCGGGAGGTCGCACTCTCCGAAGTGCCCGCGCCGCAGTGGGAATGGAAGGAGACAGAGTTCAGCGTCAAATCCCTCCGTCTGGACGCGGTCTGCGCGGGCGCGTTCGGCGTTTCCCGCGCGGCGGCGGCTGAAGCCATTGCAGCCGGACTTGTCGCGCGCAACTATCTGCCCTGCCTGAAGCCGGATGCACCCATACAGGAGGGCGACGTGCTTTCCCTGCGCGGCAAAGGCAAGGCTGTTGTCCGCAGTGCATCCGGTCTGTCCCGCAAGGGGCGCATTTTTGTCCGCGTGGGAAGATAGGCGCGCCTGTAATATGAATTTTGTCGCAAATACGACCGCCGCAGGGGGATGCCCTGCGGCGGCTTTTTGCGCCGGGGTGAGTGAGTTTCGACCGCCACGGTTTCACCTCTGCGGAGGCGGCGAAACCCGACCCGCTCCCGCAGGAGCGAAACCTGCCCCTGCGACGAAACTTCCCATCCCCCGCACATTGCGGTCAGCCGGAACAGATAAAAATTCACCTGTAATTATTGAATTTCCAATATAAGGATTATTAAAAGCGTTGATACAGTTGGGTTTTGGCATGGTTGCCACAAGGCGTGGAGAAGTGTTTTAGCCCGGATTTAGCCCAAATGCCAAAAAGAATAACAAAACAGGCAGAATGATGTAGCATTATGTCCCGGTTGGGCTATCTTATAGTCAGCTGTTCAGTTGTCCATATCGGATATGGGCAAATTCAGCAGACTATCCTGACAAAACAACATGGAAAGAGGATCGGTCAGTGACCGGTTCTCTTGTGCTTTGCCAGATGTACCGCAGGTATTTGAAAAAGTTCAAAAGCGGCTTGACAGCAAAAATAATCATGTTATACTATAGGAAATAGATTCGGCAAATATTGACATATCTGTTGATTTTTATAAAAAGGAGAGCAACCCATGAACACACAAATTGGAAAAAGACTGCTCAATCTGCTGCTGGTCGGCTGCCTGTGTGCATCGCTTCTGCCGGGGACAGCGCTGGCGACAGATGCAGAAGGAACTACGGAACCGGACGGCTATATCAACAGCATTGATGTGGACGCTGTGGACGAGGCAGTGGACGATGTGGAGACCATCACAGGGGAAGAATCCTACACCGCGCCGGTCAGCTACGCTGATGTAGAGAGCGGAACCTGCGGAAAAAATTTGACGTGGGTGCTGGAAGACGGAGTGCTGACCATCTCCGGGACGGGGGAGATGGTGTCCAACGCTTATTACATTGGCTATTCGCCATGGTACGGGTACGGCCTGCTGGACTCCATCGTTTCCGTTGTCATTGAAGATGGGGTGAGTAACATCGTCGATTTTGCGTTTCAGGAATGCAGCAATTTGACCTCAATCTTGATTCCGGACAGCGTTACCTCCATTGGCCGCTATGCGTTTTACGGATGCAGCAGTCTGACAGAAATTTCGATTCCGGACAGCATAACAGAAATTGGAGAACGCGCGTTTTGCGAATGCAGCAGATTACAATATATCACGCTTCCTGATAGTATAGCAAATATCGGCGCCCGCGCATTTATGAACTGTAGCAGTCTGACCGATGTCACTTTGTCAAAGAATTTAACAAGCCTTGAGGAAGCCATATTTTATGGATGCATCAATCTGGCGGGTATTGAGATTCCATCTGGCGTGACCAAAATCGGCTATTCTGCATTCTATGGATGCAGTAGCTTGAGCAGTATCACGATTCCGAACGGCGTAACCGACATTGGTATCTATGCTTTCGCAGAATGCAAAATGCTGGCATGTATCGGCATACCGAACAGCGTGACCGACATTGGAATGTATGCATTTTATGAATGCAGCAACTTGACCGGTGTATCGCTTCCAAATAGCCTTTCCAGCATTGAAAATTATCTATTTTATGGATGTGGCAGTTTAACAGACATCACAGTACCAAACAACATAACGAAAATCGGAAGCTATGCGTTCTATGGATGCAGCAGTTTGATGAACATCGCGTTTCCGGACAGCGTTACTGACATCGGTGATTACACGTTCTATGGGTGCAGCAGCATGGCGGACATCTCGCTTCCGAACGGAATTACAGCAATTGGCAGCTATGCGTTCTATGGGTGCAGCGGGCTGACAGACATTGTGCTTCCAGATAACATGACCACGATTGCAGATTATGCATTTTACAAATGCACCGGACTGACAAATATCATCTTTCCAAATGACGCGACCAGCATCGGCAGCCATTCTTTCTGTGGATGCACCGGGCTGACGCGCATCACGATACCGGACGGCGTAACAAACATCGAAGCTGCCGCATTTGAGGGATGCAGCAATCTGTTAAGCGCTGTGCTGCCATCGAGTGTAAGCAGTATCGGCAACTCTGCATTCAGAGGATGCGGCGATTTAATCAATGTTTACTACAGCGGCAGCGAGGAGGACTGGAACGCGATTGAAATTGGGAACTACAATACCTGCCTTACCTCTGCCACCATTCACTACAACAGCAGCGGAGCGAACAACGTTATCAGCGGTACCTGTGGGGACGATTTGACATGGACACTGGAAGACAGATTACTTACTATCAGTGGTACGGGGAATATGACAGATGTCAATATGGAAGAAAGCCCGTGGTACAGTTACCGGACGGAAATTACGGAAGTCGTAGTTGAGACGGGCGTCACCGGCATCGGATTATATGCGTTTTACAACTGTTCAAATCTGGCCACCGTCACGTTGCCAGACAGTGTGACATCTATTGGAGAATTGGCTTTTTACGAGTGTGCAAGTCTGACTGACATTGTAATTCCGAGTGGTGTGACAGAAATCAGCGATGGTGTATTTGAAAATTGTAAAAGCTTGGGAAGCATCGTAATTCCGCAGAGCGCAACAAGCATCGGAGAGCTCGCTTTCATGAACTGTACCAGTCTCGGCAATATTGTTATTCCGGACAGTGTCATGACAATCGGTGTCGGTGCATTTTATAACTGTCCTGCATTATCCAGCGTGACGCTGCCCCCAAATATGACTTATATCGACGATTCCGTCTTTTATGGTTGTTCCAGCTTAACAAGCATCACTATACCGGATGGCGTAACCGCTTTGGGAGACTACGCATTTGCCGAATGTGGTTTATTGAGCAGCATTACGATTCCTGACAGCGTTGTATCCGTGGGGGCGTATGCTTTTTATGAATGCTCTGCGTTAAGTGATGTTTATTATGACGGATATGTGGCTACCCTGCTTGCGGTAGAGATCGGTTCACACAACACGGCTTTGACCGACGCCACCTTTTATGATGCTAATGGCGATATTTGCGATGTTTTGCCAATTGTTACACTTTGGAAGCTGGAAAGCACCGCATCAGGTGTTGCGTTGGAATGGTATGGATTATCTGCGGCAGATGGCTACCGGATTTACCGCAAAACCGCTTACGAAAGCTATGAGTTGATTGCAACAGTCGGCAGTGGAACCACAAACTATACGGATGTAACCACAGAAAATGGCGAAACCTATTACTACTATGTGCAGGCTTATTCCGGAACCATGCTCAGCTTCTATACACAAAAATACATCGCCTATCGGTTTAATACAGTTACGGAAGCGGATGAACTGATTGCGGAGGCGACAAACAATACCGGATCCCAAAATTACGGTATCTATGGTGCTGTCGTGAACTCTTATCTGACAGAAACAGATGATGGTTTCCTGTTGCGGGTGGAATATACGAATGAGCAAATCGTGGCAGAATATTATAACAGCGATTATGAATTGACAAAAAAATACAGTATTCCGGTGGAACTGTCCATTTTTGGCGGGTTTTACGCGGGGAAAGATGCATATTATCTGGTGTTTGGGCAACCCAATCCCGATGAGGACGACAATGTTGAAGTAATTCGTGTGGTCAAATACAGCAAGGATTGGGAACGGCTGGCCGAAGCCAGTCTGTGCGGCGCGAAAACTTACAGTCCATTTGTAAACGTGGATGAGGACGGCTTTAATTTTCCTATGGGCAGTTGCCGTATGTCTGAATACGACGGAAAGCTCTATATTCATACTTGCCATATCATGTATGCAGCAACGGACGGACTGCATCATCAGGCCAATATGGAGATAACGGTAACAGAAGATTCCATGACAATATCTGCAAACTATGGAGTTTCCGACTACTATACTTACGTTTCCCATTCGTTCAATCAGTTTGTAATCGTCGATGACGACGGGCATAAAGTTGTTCTGGATCAGGGTGACGGAGCTCCGCGCGGCGTGGCTTTAAATGGCATGAATATTTTTTCTTTTGAAGGAAGCTACGGATACAACCCCACCGGAGCTTCCCTCGGTGGGCTGGAATATTCCAGCACCTCCTATCTGGTGGCAGGAAATTCTGTCACGCAGGACAGTAACTGGTATAGCCACACCGCCCGGAATATTTTCCTCATCGTGAAGGATCGGGAAACTTCCGAAATCAGTGTTAATTGGATAACCGACTACGACACGGACGGCGAGATTTCTGCCTCGACGCCGCAGCTGGTGAAACTGGATAGCGATTCCTTCCTGCTCATGTGGACGACCACAGAATATCTGGACAACACAATCAGCGGCTCACAGCAAACAAAGCTCCACTATGTCTATCTGGACGACGCGGGAACCGCCGTCAGTGAAATCTACACGGTGACCGGTCAGCTTTCCGACTGCAAACCCATTGTGTATAACGGTGCCGTGCTTTGGTATGTAACCGGGGATGCAGACGGGTCCTATTCCACATCGGATTCTGCTCCCTGCTTCTGCACGATCAGTGCCGACGGAATTTATTCCACAGGATTGGAAACGCCGAAGTTTACCGCAGAGTTTGCGGCGGATGGTATTCTCGTGAACTGGAATGCGACGGACAATGCGGATGGATACTATGTTTATTTGGCGCAGCCAGACGGCATACAGGGATGGAATGTTGCTGACGGAACCACGACCAGCGCGACAGTTGCACCCCGTTATAGCGGACAAAACTGCGTTATCTGGGTGTCGGCCTGGAGCAACAGCGGCACCAGAAGTCTTGCTGAAAACAAGACCATGTTCTGGTATCTTGCTGCCCCTTCTGTCACTTTGGACTACTCGGAGTCCGGCGTTTCGCTGAACTGGGACGCTGTTTCCGGAGCGGAGAACTACAGGGTTTACCGAAAAACTGAGAATGGAACCTATTCATTGTTGGGAACAACGGAGGATGTTTCGTGGACAGACGCCGAAATCGTTGCCGGTTATACCTATACTTATCAGGTCTTCTCCTGTGCAGGAGATTATACCAGCGCCTGTTCTGCGGAAGAATCCATCTGCACATATTCATCAATCAACGCATATTCCGACGATTTTGCGCTTCTCTGTTCGATTACTGATGGTGCTGTATCCATTGTCGGTTATACCGGTAATGCGGCAGATGTGGATTTGGTAATTCCGAATACGATAGCAGGCTGTCCCGTAACTGAAATTGCTGATTCGGCGTTTTACAGATGCAAAGCCCTGATTTCTGTCGTGTTTCCGGACAGCGTGGACTGTATTGGCCGGCTCGCCTTTTCCCAATGTGAAAACTTGACGGACATTGTACTTGGAAGTGGACTTACCATCATTGAGGAATCAGCGTTTGCCTCCTGTTGGGATTTGACTGATGTTGTACTCCCGGAGGGCTTGCTCAGTATAGGCAAGAAAGCATTCTGGAATTGCTTTATGTCCAGTGTTGCGATTCCGATTAGTGTTACACAAATCGGGGAAGGAGCTTTCCAATACTGTTACCAATTAACTGATGTGTATTACGGTGGCAGTGAAACCGATTGGAATGCAATAGAAGTTGAGAATGAAAATGAATATCTTACTTCCGCCACCATCCACTATACCACCACCGGCGCGGACGATGAACCGACTGCTGCCGCCACCCCCGGCGACCTGAACGGCGACGGCGAGGTGAACGCAGGTGACCTGACGATTTTGGCGCGGCACGTCGGCAAGGTGGAAACGATAGAAGATGAAGCATATCTTGCAAACGCGGACGTGACCGGCGACGGCAATGTGGACGCAAGCGATTTGACGAAGCTCGCGCAGTACGTCGGAAAAATCATCAGCTCGCTGGATTGAGCGACAAAATACGCACACAGAAACCACGCAGGGGCGGCGCAAAATGCGCCGTCTCTGTTTTTTCACAAGCTACGTTCCGCTTTTTTCGCGCGCAAGCTGTCCGGTGGTATCTCTACCCTTCCCAAGCCGCGCGTTTCCCGTTCCCTGATTCTACACTCACAAAAAATCGCAAGCCGATGCGGAACTACAGTTCACAGAATTTATTCGTCCCGGAAACCGGAACAGCCTGCCGTTTCGATTTTCTTTTTTTTCAATGGAATTTCAAAAAAGAAAATGAAACCAAACAGAACCCGCACTATTCCTCCCGCGCCTTTGCGCGCAAGGAAACGGTGAGGTTCGCGTTTGTCGGCTGTTCCGGTTTTCCGGTTCGCAAAATTCTGCCATACAAGATATGGCAGAAGATTTCTGCCTATCTTGCCAAAAGGGGGACGCTGCCCCCTTCCGGACTTCCCCCGCAGCGTCCGGATTCCGGCGCTTTTTTCCCGCCCGCGCGTGAAAAAAGCATCTCCATCCACACGCTGCCCGGTGGGCTGCTCGCCCCCCGACGCTTCCGCGCTCTGGTCTGCCGCCCATGTGCTCCCGCTCACCCCCCCTCATCGTCGCAGTTCCCCGCGTCTCCGTCAAAATTTCTTTTTCGATGTGCAGGAAAATAGGAATTTTGAAAATGCACGCAAAATTTGACAGTCTCCGATTTTCGTGGAATATTGCAATTAAACAGATTGACAGGGAACGGCGGATGCAGTATGAT
>JAJBUU010000029.1 GCA_020860205.1 Oscillospiraceae bacterium
CTCTGGATATGGCGTATCGCCGCCGGAAACCGCCCAAGGGTCTGATTTTCCACAGCGACCGGGGCGTGCAGTATGCGTCCAGGGCATATCGGGAGCGGCTGGAATCCTATGGGATCCGGCAGAGTATGTCCCGCAGAGGCGATCCCTACGACAACGCAGTAGCGGAGAACTTCTTCAGCTGCCTTAAATGTGAGCTTATTCACCATAAACAGTATTGCCGGTAATTTTGATCGTTGCTATAAATCTCCGGAAAAACGAAGCAGGAATATGTCAAAAATCCGAAGCAAGGACACGAAACCGGAGGAATATATACGAAAAAAACTATTCCGGCTTGGATACCGCTACAGAAAGAACACAAACGCTGTTTATGGACATCCGGATGCCTGGCTTGCAAAATATAATACAGCTTTGTTTGTTCACGGGTGCTTTTGGCATCGGCACGAAGGATGTAAGTATGCCTATACACCGAAAAGCAGGGTTGACTTCTGGCAGGAGAAATTTCAGAAGAATGTTGAACGTGATTTGGCAGTAAAAGAGCATCTTACAGCGCAGGGGATTCGTATCCTGATAGTGTGGGAATGTGCGGTCAGAAAAATGATAAAGTCAGAAGAAACGGAACGTGAGGTATTGAACGAAGTAGAAGATTTCCTGACTTCCACCAGAAGCTATGAGGAAATCGAATTTGCATCAAGCAGCAGTAAGAGCTTTCTTCTCTGCTTTTAGAGCATAGAGGGTCTGCCTTGTGACGTAAAAACGGTCAATTACGATCATGACGTTAGGAAAGCAAATCTCATCAATATCTCTGAATTGGAAGTTCATATCCTGATTTTCACTCCCGGCAAAAAAGATTTTGCAGACAAGACCACGTCATTCGGCCGGAGCGGATTATGCGGCATCGTTTTATGCCCGGAGCGCGCCATATACGGCGCGCTCCGGGCATAAAAGACTGATTTTATATGGTTTTCAGCGTTTCCGCATAAGCGGCCAGGCGATCCAGCTTTTCGGTGCAGGCGACGCGGTCGTCCCCTTTCACCATCAGGTAAACCTTGATTTTGGGTTCCGTCCCGGAGGGGCGGATGATGAAACTGCTGCCATCGGCCAGCTCAAAATACAAAACATTGCTGCCCTGTATCTCCGTTTGTCCAACGATACCAAGCCCCTGCACGGAGAGCGTCCCGGTCTGATAGTCGCGCAGCAGCGCAACGGCGGTTCCCGCCATTTCCGCAGGCGGTTCCTCCCGGAGCCGCGCCATGATCTGGCGCATCTTTTCCAATCCGTCCAGACCCGGCATGACAAGGTTCAGCGTCCGCTCCTGATAGCAGCCGTAAACCTCGTAGAGATGCTCCAGCGCATCCAGCAGGGTCATACCCTGTTCGCAATAATACGCGGCCATTTCCGCAATCATCATGGATGCCGCGACTGCGTCCTTGTCCCGCACATAGTCGCCGATCATGCAGCCGTAGCTCTCCTCATAGGCAAAAATGCACTGTGGACTGCCGACAGCCTCCCAGTCTGCGATTTTTTCCGCGATGAATTTGAAGCCGGTGAAGGTATCCGCAATTTCAATACCATTGCGCACCGCGACCTCACGCGCCATCTCCGTAGTCACGATGGTTTTCAGCGTTCCGGCATTGGGCGGAAGCGTTCCGGTGCGCCGTTTCGCCCCGATGATATAGTCCAGCAGCAGCACACCCATCTGATTCCCTGTGATGGGAACATAGTCCGTTCCGCGCCGCGCCAGCACGCCCACACGGTCAGAATCCGGGTCTGTTCCGATGATGAGGTCGCTGTCCACCTGTCTGGCCAGCGCCACCGCGAGGGCAAAGCTCTCCACATTCTCCGGGTTGGGGGACTCCACCGTTGGAAAATCTCCGTCGATCACCATCTGCTCCGGGACGGGGATCAACTGCGTCACGCCAAGCCGTCGCAGCGCCTCCGGCACCAGACGGTAGCCCGCACCGTGAAATGGCGTGTAGACAATTTTCAGTTTCTCCGCAACGCGCGTTACCGCAGTGTGGTCGATAGACTGTTCCATCACGCGCGTAAGGAACGCCTCGTCCGTTTCCGCGCCAATGAGTTCGACCATTCCGGCAGCCTTCGCCTCGTCAAAATCCATCGTCCGGAAGCCGTTGAATATGTCGATTTGCTGCATCTGCGCGGCGATGGCCGCAGCGTGCTCCGGCGGAAGCTGCGCGCCGTCCGACCAGTAGACCTTGTAACCATTATATTCTTTCGGGTTGTGGCTGGCCGTGACATTCAGTCCTGCCGTTGCGCCGTAGTAACGGACGGCAAAGCTCAGCTCCGGCGTCGGGCGCAGCGCGTCAAACAGCCGGACATGGATCCCATTCGCCGCCATGACGCAGGCCGCCTCCTGCGCAAACAGCGCGCTGTTGTTCCGGCAATCGTAGCAGATGACGATCCCGGCGCGCTTTGCATCGTTGCCTTCTCCCCCGATGACGTTGGCAAACGCCTGCGTCACATGGCGGATCACATGGACGTTCATGTGGTGCAGACCCACCTTCATCGTTCCGCGCAAACCGGCGGTCCCGAACTCCAGCGGCGCAAAAAAGCGGCTTTCGATTTCCTTTTCATCGTGCCGGATGTCATGCAGATCCTTCCATTCGCTCTCGCTGAGCGAGGGGCAGTCCAGCCAGCGTTCGTATTCCTTCCTGCAAGCGTTCATTTCCGGTTTGCCTCCCATCGCAGTTCTTGGTACAGAGGACGTGTGCAAAGCATAACCCTTTCCTCCATTGTCGGTGACTCATCCTTTCCGCCGCGTTTTTCCCGCGGGCAAGCCTGATTTTTTATGCTGTTAATATTTTAATTATATGGAACCTGTTCAAATCCGCTTCTGACAAACGCGCATTCCTTCAGCCGCACAGTCTAAAAATAAGCGTGCATGCGGATATACTGCATGACCGTGCAGAACGCGCCGCCGTTGAGATGCAGCCCGTCGCCATTCTGGCTGCTCTCCGGCAGATATCCGTCCGCACCGACCACGGCCTCGAAGCTATAAAGGAACCGACAGCCGGTATCTGCGGCGATTTGTTCGATCCAGCCGTTGGCAGCGTTGATTTTCTGATTGTTGATGCTGCTCTGGTATTGGTAGCTGACAGCGACAGGATAGATAGAATTCAAAATGATTTTTGTATCCGGGCTGGCGGTCTGGATATTTTGCACCAGCGCGGTATAATCCCGGATGAACCAGTCCTCATCCATGAAGGAAACGCCGTTGACTCCCAGCGTAATGACCAGGTATTCCGGCTTTGACCGCGTGACGGCTTCTGTAATGGTAAGCTCCTCCCCGGTCTGCGGATAGACGATCGTGGCGAAGCTGTAATTGGAGAGCGTCAGTGTGCCGCTGGCCGGAGTCCAAACCTGTGTGGCTGGACAGAGGTCGGTATAACCGGCTCTGTAATAAGCGCCGATGCCATAGGTCGTGCTGTCGCCCAGAAAAATCAGGCGGTTCAGATAATTCCGCCCTCCGTCCGCCGTTTCGGTCAGACGTGTCCCTGTGGAAACGGCGCGGCTGCTGACCGCGACGGTATTGGTTGCGGCGATATAGCTGACATCAAAGCCCAGCACCTGTCCCAGCTCCCGGAGCTGGAAAAAATTGCTGCCGCCGATGTTTTGAACATCCAGCTCGTCATGCGCTGAACCGTTAATCAGAATCGTCTGGACACTGCGGACAGCAGAAGCGGAACGATCCGCTCCCATGGAAAGCTCCGTCCACAAGGGGACATAAGCGCGGCCTGTGGTAATGGACACCGTATCGGCATCATCGTCCCAGTCAACGCTGAACTGGCTTGTGGTACCGTTCAGGACATAGGCCAAATCGCGCAAACGGAAATAATTGCAGCCATCAATGTTATATGCTTCGCAGGCGACGGGCTCCCCGTTCACCGTCAGACTTTGCGGTGAAATCACGGCAGATGCGGAAACCGGCGCTGCAAGCAGTGCAAAGCAGAGAACACAGCAAAGCAAGGCGCGCCTGCGCTTCCCTCCTGCGTCTGTCGGCTTCATTTGTGGTACTTCCTTCCTTCCAGAATGGTGAACGCGCGATAAAGCTGCTCCGCAGCCATCACACGAAAGAGATGGTGCGGAAATGTCATTTTGGACAGGCTGAGCCGCAAATCCGCGCGCTGCTTCAGCCGCGCGGCAAGTCCGCAGGAGCCGCCGATCAGGATGCATATCCGTCCGCGTCCCGCCGCGCTCCATGCGCCAAGCTGCGACGCAAGCTGTTCGGAGCTGAGCGCCGTTCCCTCCACGCACATGGCAAGGAGAACGCTGCCCGCAGGAATTTGTTTTTCAATTTCCACAGCCTCTTTTTCCAGCGCGGCGGCAATTTCCCTTTCCGATGGGTCGCTGCCGTGACCGGCGCGCTGCTCGGCCAGCTCTACCGTTTCAAACCGACAGAACGCCCCAAGACGCTTTTGGTACTCTACAAAAGCGTCCCGGTAATACGGCTCTTTCATCCGGCCGACGCAAATCAGCTTCAACGCAAGCATGGCGCGCACCGTTCCGGTCCCGGCTCCAGTTCAAGCTCCAGCCGTGCGGCAGCCGGCGCAACATAAAGTCTGGTGGGTCTGCCGCACAGCGCGGCGGAAACAGTATGATAGGCAAGCTCCGGGGTGTTGTTCTCCCGGCTGAGATGCCCCAGTATGATGCTGCGCGCACCGCTGTCCGCAAGGAACACGCAAAGCGCAGCGCAGTCGTCGTTGGAAAGGTGTCCGTGTTCGGAAAGCACCCGGCGCTTCAGCGGCGGCGGATACGCGCCGGAGCGCAGCATCGTCACGTCATGATTGGCCTCCACCAGCACCGCATCCGCCCCGGACAGGCCGCAGCGGATTTCCTCCGTCACATGACCCATGTCCGTTGCGGCGGCGAACCGCTCCCCGTCCGTGCTCAGACGCCAGCCGACGCTCTCCGGCGTATCATGCGGCGTGGGGAACGGCAACAGCTCCACGCCGGAAACACGGTCTCCGTCAAAGCGTACTTCGTGCAGGCAGCGTGCGGCAGCAGGTACGGCGGCGCAAAGTCCCTCCGCAACCGTCGCGGTCGTATAGAGCGGCACGTCGCAATGCTTCAGCATTGTGGCAAGTCCGCTGATGTGGTCGCTGTGTTCATGCGTGATCAGCACGCCGGAGAGCGCCTCCGGCGCGAGACCGCAGCCTGCAAGTCCCTCCCGGATGCGGCGGAACGAGATTCCCGCATCCAACAGAAACTGCGCGCCGCTGATGGAAACGAGCGCGCAGTTTCCGCGGCTTCCGCTGGCAAATGTAACGATGCGCATCAGCCGACGTCGTCCAGCGCACGGTTTTCGTTGCCGTCCGGTTCATCGTCCGGTTCCGAAATGGCTGCGATATCCGCGCCGACAGCGCGCAGCTTACCCACAATGTCCTGATAGCCGCGTTCAATATATACAACATCTTCAATCACGGTAGTGCCCTCCGCGCAAAGCCCGGCCACGATCATCGCCGCGCCGGCACGCAGGTCGCAGGCCGCAACAGGCGCGCCGGTCAGATGGCCGATGCCCTCGATGATTGCGGTCTTGCCGCTGACATGGATCTCCGCCCCCATCTTGCGCAGCTCGTTGACATAGCGGTAACGATTGTCCCAGACGCCCTCTGTGACGATGCTGGTTCCCTGCGCAAGGCAGAGCAGCGTGGTAATCTGTGGCTGCATATCCGTCGGGAAGCCGGGATATGGCTGTGTCTTGACGTTGGCGCGGTAAAGCGCGCCTTCGCGCCGGACGACGACAAAATCGCCGCCCTCCTGAACGTCCGCGCCGATTTCCCGCAGCTTCGCAGAGATGCACTCCAGATGGCGCGGGATAACATTGTTGATTTTCAGTGCGCCGCCTGTTGCGGCAACAGCGGTCATATAGGTGCCCGCCTCGATCTGGTCGGGGATCAGCGAATAGGCGCCGCCGTGCAGCTTCTGCACGCCGCGCACCTTGATCACGTCCGTTCCTGCGCCGCGGATGTCCGCGCCCATCGAGTTCAAAAAGTTTGCCAAATCAACGATGTGCGGCTCTCTTGCGACGTTCTCGATGATCGTCATGCCCTCCGCCGTGGCGGCGGCGATCATGATGTTGATGGTCGCGCCGACGGAAACCTTGTCCAGATAGATGCGCGCGCCGTGCAGCCGTCCTCCGGCAGCCTTTGCCTGAATCAGGCCGCGGCCGATCTCAATGGACGCGCCCAGCGCCTTCATCCCCTTGATATGCTGGTCGATGGGGCGAACGCCAAAGTTGCAGCCGCCCGGCATCGTGGTACACGCCTCCCCAAAGCGGCCCAGCATGGAGCCGATCAGGTAATAGGACGCGCGGATTTGTTTTGTCAGTGAAAAAATACGATTGGAAAGGCGGACGCTGGTGCAGTCCACATCCACAGTGCCGGGATTGATAAAACGCACCTTTGCACCCATCAATGAGAGGATTTGGAGCAGTTTGTCCGTATCGCTGATTTGCGGCAGATTTTCAATGCGGCACACGCCGTCCACCATCATTGCTGCGGGAATAATGGCAACGGCGGCATTTTTCGCGCCGGAAATTTCCACTTCGCCATACAGCGGCTTGCCGCCCCTTATCACATATTTATCCAAGAAATCTGACCCCCGATTCTGCCAAAGCGCCGTCTTTTTCCCCATTCCGGCGTGCAGCGTGGTAAGTAATTTCATTTGTAGCACACGGTATCATAGCACATCGGCGGCAAAATTGCAACTGATTTGTGTCGGAATTGTAAACTCTGCCGGGAGTTTTTTCATCCGCAGCGAATTTCTGCGGATGTTTCTTATGTCCGCCCAAATCGGCAGGAACGGCAGGCGAAAAATTCTTCGCCTGCCGTTTCCTGCTGTTTGTATCCGGATGCCGTTTATTTCTGTATGCCGTCTGATGCCGACGATGTGGAAAACGCCACCGTGGCAACGGCGTTCCACGCGTCCGTATCGACTACGGTCGCCTGCGCGCCGCTGACGATATAGATATATTCTCCGACGCGCAGGCCGCGCACCTGCCCCGCGCCGCCATCGACCTGCAAGTGCATCTGCACGGAAAAGCCGCCGTCCACACTATAAGAAAAAATGTAATAGTCGCTGCTGCCTGCAAGAAATCCGACGAGGTTTTCCTCCACGTCGATGAACAACGCCTTGTGTTCATAGAGCGCCTCGCTGAACGTCACGCCGCTGAGCAGATAGCTGTTTTCCTCTGTCACATCCGCCCTGTCCGCCGTGTTGAACATTACGAGCTTCAGGCCGGTGCTGCGTCCGCTGTCCCCATCCGTTTCCAGCCCGAAGCCAAACAGACGCTCCTCCGTCCAGCGATGGAGATATTCGGAAAAGCCGCTGATTTTCAGCGCGCTCAGCACGGTTGGGTTCGCAGGGTCGGAAACATCCACAGCGAAGAGCGGATCGACCACTTCATAAGTGCAAAACCAGGCGGTCTCCGCATCGAAGCGCACAGACTTCACGCTCTCCCCTTCCGCCAAACCGGAAAGGCTGCCGACCAGGTACAGATTCTCCGCGTCCAGCACATACAAGCCGTTGCTGCTGCGCCCGCTCCGCTCCGGGTAAAAGAGATTGGCATATTCGTTTTCCGTCGTCACAACGCGGAGATAGCCGTTATATTCGTCGGCGGAAAACTGACTGTCGAGGAAGCCCGGCACGCTGCCGTGCGCTGCAAGGGTCAGTCCGTCGGAGATGCGAAACCGATAAATCTCCGTATCGGCGCTGGTGATATAACCGCTTTCAGTATGGTCGCTCTCTGTGGAGGAGCCCGGCGTTTCCGTCGTCCATACAGAGTGAAATACATAGAGGCTGCCGTCGGACATATACACCGTGTCGCCGCCGCCCAGCAGTGCCTGCGCCGCGCGCTGCGTCCTGTCGGACAGGTCATAGCAGCAGACCAGCGTATACTGTCCGCTTTCGATCTCCGGGCAGATATAGACGCTTCCTGCGGGAATCGCCGTCCCTTCCCCCTCATGATAAAGGCGCGGGACATAGCTTTCCGGGTCATCCACATCATAATCATAGACAGAATAGCTGCTGACAAGGCAGACGCAGCCATTGTTCATCCGCGAAGCAACAAGTCTGCCATCCTGACCCAGCGAGGCTGTCAGCTCCGGCTTCGCCGGATCGGAAACATCATAAAAATCCACGCAGATATACCGGTCGGAATCGTAGACGTATCCATCCGCATCCTCATAGCTTTCATAACGATAGCAGTCGGAAATCAGCGCCAGTGTGCCTTCCCGCACAAACATCTCCCGCGGCGTTTTGCTGATGCCGGAGCAGCTGCTGTAGCTGCCGGTTTCGCGGCTCTCATAAGCGGAATCGGCCACCTCTGTCACGGAAACCACGGTGCTCTCGCCGCCGTCCGCGCGGAGGATCGTCAGCGCATCGTCGCCGTCGATCACATAAATGTATGTACCGTCGGTTTTCACGATGTCACCCTCGTCGATCCCCTCCACCTGCACATTGGTTCCGGATGCATCGGCGCTGTTCCCGGCGCTGCCTGCGGCGGAATCAGCGGTTTCCGCACGCGCCAATCCGGCCACGGAATATCCGTCCGAATCGGTCTGCGCCGCGACAAGCGCCTGATATATCTCCGCGTAGTCCGCTGCGAACGTCATCTGCGCCGCCGCTCCGGTTTGCAGATAAATCGTGCGTGTGCTTTCATCATAACGCAGCGCATAGCCGAGACTATCCTGCAGCTCCGCCAGCCTGAAATAGTTGCTGCCGCCGATATTCCAGACGGAAAGACCGTCCACCTCCGCTCCGTCGATCAGGACGCTTTGGGTGCTCTCCACCGCACTGTCGGCCTGATCCTCCGCCGCGTCCTCCGGTTCCGTTCCGGCATAGTCCGCGCCGGTTTCTATCCGCACCACGTTCTCCGCCGCATCCCATTCCACGGAAAAGCTGCTCTCTGTGCCGCTGAGCAGCGCGGCAAGGTCGCGGATCCGGAAATAATGACAGCCGCCGATATTATAGGCTGTCACGTCGGCGGTCACGCCGTCCACCTTCAGCGTCCGGTCGGACGGCGTCGCCTCCGCAGCCAGCGCCATCGGCGCAAGCGACAATGCAAGCGCGAGGGTCAAAAGAACAGAAAAAAGTTTTTTCATCACAGGGTCAAACCTCCATTGTAACGTCAGGATTTTTTTGAAATCTTGGGCGAATGCGCCTGTCCTCCCATTTCGCAACACAGGTTCTTGTCGAGCTGAATGCGATTTTGCGTTTTTAATTATAGCAAAAACGGTTGGAATTGTACAGGTTTTTGCATTCCGCGCGTGTCAGGCGGTTTCCGCGTGCGCACCCGGAACGCAGTACGCCGTCAGCGCCGCATGGAACCGGTTCGTTTCATCGCTTCTCCCTCCTTTTTTTGGCCTGTTACCCGATTCAGACGCACCTTCCCCTGAAAAAGTTCCCACCGGAAGGAAATTTTTTTCTGACAACGCCGCACAAATCGCGCTGCGGGACCCGTTTGCATCGTCCGCCGCATCATAAACCGGATCGGAAGCGCATACAGATAACCTTATGTCCGAACACGGCGACAGCCTGTTAGCGGACATGACATAAGGTCGTTATGGATATGTGAAGGGGGATTTTATGATGAGACTTTTGGTCTATGGGTCGCACGGACCACAGGTGCAGCTTTTGCAGCTTGCGCTGCGGCGCGCGGGCTATGAACCCGGCGCCGTCAACGGCGTTTTTGACACGCGCACGGAGGAGGCGCTGCGCGCATTTCAGGCTGCGCATGATTTATCAGCGGACGGAGCAGCCGGAGAACAGACCCATACCGCGCTGCGTCCGTGGTACACCGGCTATACCGTCCACACGCTTCGCTCCGGCGAAACATTTTATCGGCTGGCTGTCCGCTACGGCACAACGATCCGGGCGATCGAAATCGCAAATCCGGCGCTTGACCCGCTGAACCTGACGTCCGGCATATCGGTGACGGTACCGCTGCCGTTTGCCGTTGTGCCAACGGATATTGCCTGTTGCAGCGCGCTGGTGGAGGTCTGCTGCGCGGGCATTGCGGCGCGCTACCCCTTTGTTTCGCAGCAGGAAATCGGTCAAAGCGTTCTGGGGCGTCCGCTGCACTGCCTGTCGATGGGCGGCGGCACGAACCGCGTCCTTTACAATGCGGCGCACCATGCAAACGAATGGATCACCGTTCCGCTGCTTCTGCGTTTTGCGGAGGAACTGGCGCACGCCGCAGCGTTTGGCCTGCCGCTCGGCGGTACGGACGCCCGCGCGCTGCTGGACGGCACGGCGCTCTTTCTGTTGCCTTGTGTGAACCCGGACGGCGTGGACCTCGTGACGGGGGACATTTCCGCCGGAACCGTCTATGAAAGCGCATTGGAGATCGCCGCCGCGTTCCCGGATATTTCCTTTCCCGCCGGATGGAAGGCCAACATCAGCGGCACGGACCTGAATCTGCAATACCCCGCCGGATGGACAGAGGCGCGGGAAATCAAGTTTGCCCAGGGATATACAAGACCCGCGCCGCGGGACTATGTGGGGAACGCGCCGCTTTCCGCCCCGGAGAGCCGCGCAGTTTATGATTATACGCTGTCTGTTTCGCCGGCGCTGACCCTGAGCTATCACACGCAGGGCGGGGTCATTTACTGGCAATATCTCGACTTTGATCCGCCGGGCGCGCTGGAAATCGCGGAGCGCTTTTCCGCAGCCAGCGGCTATCTGGTGGAGGCGACGCCTTATGTCTCCGGGTTCGCAGGGTATAAGGATTGGTTCATTCAAACATATGACCGACCCGGATACACGATTGAGGCCGGGCGCGGAGAAAACCCGCTGCCGCCTGGCGACTTCGCGTCGATTTATGCGGAAAATCTTGGTATCCTGACATCCGGCCTGACCGCCACCAGGCAAAGCAGATGAAATTTGCGTGCGGACAAATTTCATTCCTCCCGCCGCTCCACTTTCCCCTCTCCTGTATACATTTGGCGTGTCAGAGATCCGATTTTATCCAAAAAAGATATATATTTCTGATTTTTTCCGCTATAATTTGTGCAGTTTTTGAAGTCTTTCCATGTTGACGCGCTTCACATTTTTTTGTATAATAGATGTATATTTTTTTCAAACCTGCTTTTATTTGCAGCTATGCTTTCCCATAAAATTCATTTTTTTGGAGAGGAGGGCGTCCCGCGTGATCCGCCTGAACAATGTCAATAAATATTTTGGTGATCTTCATGTCCTGAAGGATGTCAACTTGCAGGTCGCAGAGGGTGAGAAGCTGGTCATCATCGGCCCGTCCGGCTCCGGCAAAAGCACCACGGTGCGGTGCATGAATTTTCTGGAGGAGCCGACCTCCGGCGAGGTCTACATAAACGGAGAACTGCTGACCCACAAAAACAAGACGCAGATCATCCGCAGTTCGCTTGCAATGGTGTTCCAGCAGTTCAACCTTTATCCGCATAAAACTGTGCTGGAAAACCTGACGCTCGCGCCAATGCGCCTGCAAAAGGTGTCAAAGGCGGAAGCCGAGGAAACGGCTTACAAATATCTGGACATCGTCGGTCTGCGGGAAAAGGCGAACAGCTACCCTGTAACGCTCTCCGGCGGTCAGCAGCAACGCGTCGCCATTGCGCGCGCCCTCTGCTCCAGGGCGCGCATCATCCTCTTTGACGAACCAACCAGCGCGCTGGACCCGGAAACGGTTCAGGAGGTGCTGGATGTGATGATCAAGCTCTCGACAGAGAACATCACGATGGTCGTCGTCACGCATGAGATGGGTTTTGCCCGCCAGGTGGCGGACCGCGTCATCTTCATGGATGATGGTCGCATCATCGAGGAAGGAACGCCGGAGCACTTTTTCACCGATCCAACAGAGGAGCGCACCAGGCTCTTTTTGAGTAAGATCCTGCGCTGAACGTCTGCCTCTGCCGGGTTCCATCGGATTGTGTCAGCGCGGCGCGAGCCGCGTTTACATAATAAATGTTTTAGCTTTAGGAGGACAAATGAACATGAAACGGAAAAATCTTTTGGCGCTACTTCTGGCGCTGGCGATGGTCTTTGCTCTGGCCGCCTGCGGCAGCAGTAGCAACACCGCCACCAGCTCTGATACCACCAGCACAGACGCTGCCGGTACGGACGCCGCTGACACGGATGCAACGGACGCAGCGGACGCTGCCGCCGACGCGGAGAGCGAGGAGCTGCCCGCGCAGGTGCAGGCCATTGTGGATCGCGGCATACTGCGCGTCGGCGTAAAGTCCGACGTTCCCGGCTTCGGCCTGCAGGACGTGCTGACAAATGAGTACAGCGGTCTGGAAATCGACCTTGCTTACAAGATTGCGGAAACGCTTGGCATCGACGATGTGGAGTTCACCGCTGTCACCGCCGCCACGCGCGGTCAGCTCCTGGATGCTGGTGACATCGATATGGTTGCCGCGACCTTCACCATCACAGAGGAGCGCCGCAGCAGCTGGAACTTCACCACCCCGTACTACACGGACGCGGTTTCTCTGCTGGTCAAGCTGGACAGCGGCATCTCCGATTATGCGGATCTGACCGACAAGGTCGTCGGTGTTTCCACCGGCTCCACCTCCCGCGACGCGCTGATCGCCGCCGCAGCGGAAGCGGGCGTGACGCTGGACAGCAGCGCAAACTTCTCTGAGTTTGCCACCTATCCGGAAATCAAGACCGCTTTGGACGCTGGTCGTGTAGACGCTTTCTGCGTGGACGGCTCTATCCTCTCCGGTTATCTGGACGACACGGTTGAAATCCTGGATTCTGTCCGCTTCTCCCCGCAGGAGTACGGCATTGCTACCAAGCTGGACAACACCGACTGGGCAGATTATCTGGATAACCTGATCGTCACATGGCTGGCGGACGGCACCCTCGACCAGATGATTGCAGATAACGGCGCTGCTGCCTCGTTTGCGGGTTAAATAAAGGCGCATTCGCAAAATGCGTCTGCGGCGGCTGACGGTCATCTTCCGTCAGAAATGCATTGTTGTAAGCGCTTGAAATACACAAAGTGTTTCTGCCCTTTCTTACCTTTTTCTGATGTAAAACCACACATTGCCGCTTTGACCAATTTGTACGGTGAAGCCTGATTTTCCCGACAAACCTCACTTTCCAAGAGCCGGAGCGGGCGCTCCGGCTCTGTCAGGTGCATCCCATCCCCTTTTTAATATAGGGTGCAGCTGACAGAGATATGCTTTGCATCCAAATAGAAACACGTTCCAAGGAGGCTCTTCCATGATTCAACAGATACTGACCCCGTGGCGGTGGCAGAATATTTTTGCGGACTGGCCTCTTCTGCTTCGCGCGTTTCTCGTCACGCTGGAGGCGGCTGTCCTCGCGCTGATCTTGGCGCTCATTCTCGGCGTGATTTTCGGGCTGCTCTCCACCTCCCGCAGCCGCCTTCTCCGCATCATCGCGCGGGTCTATGTGGAGTTCTTTCAGAATACTCCGCTGATGATCCAGCTCTTCTTTGCCTACTTTGCCCTGCCCTATATGGGCGTGGTCCTTCCGACGTTTGCCTGCGGCGTCCTGTGCGTTGGCATTTATACCGGCGCTTATATTTCCGAAGTGGTACGCGCCGGGATCGAGTCCATCCCAAAGGGACAGTCCGAGGCCGCCTATTCGCAGGGCTTCACACGTATGCAGACCATGCTGCTCATCGTCCTGCCGCAGACCGTAAAAATCGTGCTGCCGCCGCTGGTCAACCAGTGTGTCAACCTGATTAAAAATACCTCCACGCTTGCGATGATCGCAGGCGGCGATTTGATGTATATCGCCAACACATGGGCGACCAACGGCATGGCCAGCTATGGTCCGGCCTATCTGCTGGTGGGTGTGCTTTACTTCTGCCTTTGTTTCCCGCTTTCCAAGTGGGCGCGCGGCTACGAGGAACGCCTGAAAGCGCGCCATCTGGTACAGAATCCCGCGGCGGGCGCCGCAAATGCTGAGGAGGTGACCGCATAATGCTGGAACAAATCACGAGCCTGTTCACCCCGGCAGTCCTGCTCTATCTGCTTCGCGGATTTGGCATCACGCTGAAGGTCGCGGCCATCGCCATCGTGCTCTCCATCCTGTTCGGTACCATTCTGGGGCTTCTCCGCTCTTATGCGCCCAAACCGCTCAGTATGCTCTCCGGCGCTTACATCGAATGGTTCCGCAACACACCAAACCTGCTCTGGGTCATGGTATGCTACATCGCCGCGCCGCTTCCCAGCGACTGGTCGCGCTGTGCAATGGCTTATGTTCTTTTTACCTCTGCAATGATGGCGGAAATCGTGCGCGGCGGTCTGAATGCGATTCCAAAGGGACAATTTGAGGCGGCTTATTCGCAGGGCTTCACGTTTTTGGGAACGCTGCGCCACATTGTTCTGCCCCAGTGCTTCAAGCGCATCGTTCCGACGATGCTCAGTCAGGTCATCACCGTGGTGAAGGATACCTCCTTTATGGCGCAGGTGGCTGTTGCGGAGCTGCTGTTCCGCACAAAGAATCTGATGAGCATTTTTTACAAGGTCGTTGGTCGTCAGATCACGACAGCGGACGTATTCCTGCTGTTTGGTTTTGCAATGCTCCTTTATTTCATCGTGAACTTTGCTCTTTCCTGCATCGTTCGGCATATGCAAAAGCGCGGCAAAACAAACAAAACATAATTCTCTTTCTATCTATCAAAAAACAAGCGAGCCCGCGAAATGCGCTGCATTTCGCGGGCCCGTTTTGATTGTCCGGCTTCTATCAGCTTTCCTCCGAAACGTCCACATCCATAAATTCCGGTCGCCAGAAGCTCTCCTTCAACTTGAATGGTACGCTTGCATCATAAATCACCTTCGTACCAAGACCATTCTCCCGCAGATTGGGGTCATAGAACTGCTTTTCCGTCGGGTCGCCGATATGACAACGCACGCCCGGCGCGCAAATCATATCCAAATCTGGACGGAACCGGGTGGTCAGCGCCCACTGCACATCGTAGGGATCGAAAATGTCCACGTCCTCGTCCACGATGAACAGGTTTTTCGTTTCCGGCAGGACGCCCAGCGCGCCGAGCGCCATCTGGCGCTGCTTGCCCTCGTCCGCCGGGGACTTTTTCTGCACCTGAACAATGATGTCAAATTTGCCGCAGCCGCTGGGCGGGCAATAGACATTCTGTACCAGTCCCGGCACAGCAGCCTGCGCATAGCTGAGGACAGAGGCCTCGTTCGGGATACCGGCCATGTTCACGTGTTCCTCGCTGGAGCCGATGCAGGTCTGCAAAATCGGGTTCCTGCGGCAGGTGACAGCCTTGACCTTCACGACAGGGCACATCCGCGCCGGACCGGAATAACCGGGAAATTCCGGCAGACCACGGCCGGAGCCTGTGTTTTGATCCTCCTTGAGCTGATAATCCGGCACCAGCTCGCCCTCAATGACGATTTCCGCATTGGCAATGCACATTTCGTCTATCGCAGCGCAGCGCGTCAGCTCCACGGCGCGGCCACGCATGGCGCCGGCCACGGAAAGCTCGTCAAAGCCAAGCGGCGTTGTGGGCGGCTCGAAGGATGACGCAAGATAGAGCGCCGGGTCAAGGCCAATGTTGATGGAAATGGGCAGCCCTTTCCCTTTCGCAAACGCCTTGTCGCGGAATACGCCCATGTGCCGGTAGCCGCCGAAACCGATGGTCATCTCATCCCGCCCCTGAATGCACAGGCGATGCACGGCGGCATTGCGTGCGCTGCGGTCATCCGGGTCGCTGGCATAGCAAAGCCCCATCGTAATATAAGGCCCTGCGTCGCGCACCGTTGTCAGCGGAACGGGAAGCAGGCTGCGCAGGTCAAAGTCCGGGTCGGACGCAAGATGCACTTCCTCATGGCAGGCGGCCTGTGCGGACGGAATTTCCACAGGCGGAACAAGCTGCTTCAGGCAATCGTTATAAAAATGCGGCAGGCGCGTTTCATCCACGCCCAGCAGACAGCCCACGCGGCGGCGCGACCCCATCACGCCGATGGCGATGCGTGCGCCGGGCCAGTCCTGAATATTGGTGAAAAGCATCGTGGGGCCAAGCCTGGTCGGGCGCCTGGATGTGCCGCGCGCCGCCAGCTTGTGATAATAACCGATCAGCTCGGCTTGCAGGCTCATGGGGCGCTCTACCTGTTGCAGCTCGCCCGGAATATCCCGCAGGACGTCCAACGCAGAGCGCAGGTCAAAAATATCGTCTCTCATATTGGCTTTTCTCCTTGTTTTGTATTTTATGTTCCCTAACGACCTTAAGCCTATTTGCAAATCATCGTACAAATAGGCTCAAGGCGTTCAGGAACCCGCTGAACGCACCGGAACCGGAGACTCCGGCTCTTGCGGGTCCCTATTCGGTTTTTGCGTGATGTATGAACACAGCTTTCTGTAAAATATAGCCCCTTCTGAATCAGATAATAGTATGTGCGCCGGAAACATAGTCCACGCCTTCCGGCCAAAGGAACTGCGCTCGCTTTGTCGGGCAGGGATCGTCCAGAATCTCCTGCGGCATGATGTTCAAATCCGGACGATTGGAGGCAAAGGTGCAGTTTGCCGGCACGGGCAACTTATACAGACGCGCCGCGTTGCCGCCAACGATCAGGTTGATTTCGTCCTGTGTGCAGAGGTCAAGGTCTTTCAGGCGGGTGATCTGATGGGTCGCCCAGCCGAGGAAGTCCGGCTGATAGGTGACGGACTTCTGGTTCGACCAGATCCAGTTGCTGCGGTTATTGTAAACCAGCGTCTTTTCCGAGCGTACCGCGCCCTTGCGGATCTGCGGATACCAGATGTGGCTGCCGGTATCTCCGCCGCCCCAAAGCAGCTTGGCCGCGCCGAGATCCGGGTCGATCAGCGCGTGCTCATAATACTCCGCGCGCCAGTAGCCGGTTTCCAGATAGATGTTCTCAAAGTTGCGCGCCAGAGAAACGGCCTTCTTGATGTCGTCCTCCGCGCTGCCGCCGCCGTGGGCGATGATGACCTTGAACGCGGGATACTTGGTGCAGACGTTGGCGATCATCGTCAGATGCTCCTCCATGCAATAGGAGGTAAACTCATGCGTATAACATGGAATATCGAACGCAATGCAGAACTCCGCGATCATGCACCACTCGCGGAAGCGTTCCTGTTTGGTGGGACGGTCGCGCACAACACCCATAGAGCCGGGTGCGAACTCGCCGATGCCGACGAACCACTCCTTGTCCGGGCCGGTGAAATAGCCCTCGTGCTCCTTCAGCGCCTTTTCTATGGTCCAGGTGTCCTTGCCCTTGTTGCAGGCCAGGCGCAGCTCGGTTTCCACCGCGCAGGTGCGGAAGCGGGTGGGATTGCGCTTGCACATCGCCGCGTATTCGCTGCTGTGGGTACCGATGAAGCTGGGGAGCAGAATGCCCATATCGACGCCATAAGCGTCCATATCGAACAGCGCCTCCCCGGAGTTATCCATCGACTCTACCTCGCGATAGACGCCGTCTACGTTTGCATTTTTGCTGGTCTGGTCCTTCTTGCCGCAGTGAATATGGCAGTCAACGACCCATCTTCCGATTTTGCTCATATTGGAATCCCTCTTTCTGAAAATGTGAAAATTTGTCAAGAGTTGCGGATGCAGCTCCTACTACGTTGTGCTTATTTTACATTTCCGGGCGGAAAAAGTCCAATCAAACATTGTTATAATGCCATAAATGAACGCAATCGTCGCGTCGGCTTCAGTCATACCCTGCCCCGTTCCGCCAAACAACGGGTTAATTTTCCGGACTTGATACAACCGCCTTTGTTGCCGCAATATTTTTATCCGTATACAACACAACATCCTTGATTGCGAGCTTCTGTACCGCGGAAATAAGCGTTTGCATAAAGGCAAAGTCCGGTTCATTGTCTTTCACCGGTAAGGATATATTAAGTTTATCTGCATCTTTCGCATAAAAATTATGTCCATAATGAAATTCGCCGGTATGCGCCGCCTTATGACAAGCAGTCGTAACAAATATAGCAGCATATTTTGATAAATTCTCGGTGTGAACAACTGCAATGTGGTCATCTGCCCCATAATCATAATTTCGATATTTTGCCGAACCAAACATATCAATTGTAGTTGTGTTTTTAGAAAATATTTCTACATCATTTCCGATAAATGCCGAAATCCCCTCATCCGCTTCACCCGCAGTAACAAACGGAAGTGTGCCTTTAATTCTATCATCGCTTTTAAGACGTTTTCCTCTTGTTGATTCGCCAAATAATTCTTTTACATTGAACTTTTGCCATACCAAGTTTGAATAATCATCAACCGCCTGCCGCTCCTCACTGGATAATTCACAATTATCCAGTCCGCTTACCGTCAGGTAAGCGGACAGCTCCGCTATACGCTCTGCTTCCAGCTCCGCTATAAAGGATTCCATAAAATCAAAGTCGATTTTATGGTTTTTTGTGGGGAGAGTGATTATTTGAGCTTGCAAAACATCAGTATTAAATGATGAACTTCCCCAAGCAAATTGTGAAAAAGCCAAATGCATTGCCGTTAAAATGAATTGAGCATTTTCTTTTCTGAACCTACTTATTTTGGGAGAAAGGATTTTAATTTTATCTCCTGTGAAATAAGGTCTTTCTTGATAATACATAGTGGCTGTATCTTGACCAAAAGCAATGGTATTCCCTTGATTAAGAAACTTCACATCTTCATCTAAAAATCCTTTTTGTCCATTATTAGAACTCATTCTAACAACATAAGGGTATTTACCATTTTCAAGAACAGTTACCTTATTAGCATCAAACCTTTTTACAGAAGTGTCGATATTAAACAAGTCACCCAGTCTATATTCGCCCCACTCGACACGTTTCAATTTTTCGTCGAGTGAGGCCTCTATTTTCCCAGGCGGTCATCCTCCGTGCTTTGATTTTTCAATAAATTTGAAACCTCCCACGCGAGATAATCGCTTACCGTCTTTTTAAAGTCCTCCAAGGTGGGCACTGTGTCTATCGGCGCCGTCTGGTTCCAGTCCGCACCGTTTTCGGGGTCAATCTTTCCCTCGTAGTAGTCCTTTTCCGTTAACCAATGCAGCTTGCTTTTGCCAAAGCGCACTAAATCTGCGACTTCCTGATAACGCTCCCTTGCGTGGTCGGTATCTCGCAGATTTTTGCTCGCCTTTTTGCGGTTGGATCGTGTGTAACCATCGTTGGAGAAATCTATAAATCTGACCACATCGTCCTTTTGATGCGCTTCGCCAACGCGGAACACATAGACATTTGTTTGTACGCTTGATTTTCCGATGAACAGGTCAATCGGCATTTTTATGCTCGCAAGCAGGGTGCTGTGTTCCAGTATGCGTTTGTTATATTCGCTTGCCTTTCCGGAACCCGCCGAATTTTGAATGATAATTGCTGCATAACCTTTTTCCATCATAGAAAGCGCCTTTTCAACAAATATCATCCCGTTTCCGTTGGCCGAATACGGCGGATTTAAAACAAAGGCGGTGGCCGGGAACTTTTTATCAGCGCAATCAAACCCGTAATTTCCGTTAAAGTTTTTCAGTGAGTCGTCATTAAGAATATTAGAGCTTCCGTCGCCCATCAGAATCATGTTCAGAACCGCAAGCATATAAATATTCGGCAAAATTTCAAGTCCGAGAAGCTGCTCCGCTTTAATTTTCGCTGACTTTTTCTGAAGTTCCTCCGGTGACTGAATCTTTTCTTTTGCGTCATCGAGCATTTCATTCATTGCCGCGACAAGTAGTCCCGCCGAACCTGTAGCGAAGTCCCATACATATGAATCCATATTAACTCTTGCAAGCTTTACAAGCAAAGTCGCAACGTATGACGGTGTTAGAACAACATCGTTAAGCTTATCCTGTGTAAAGCCGAGCCAGTTATACATTTCATTGAACAGCTTGCCCGTGAAATCCGTTGTAATTCCTATCTTATAGTAAATTCACAAGTCGTCAACAATCTTACAGAAAACGCGCTTGATTTGACTTTCGCCGTCGGTCGGTTTGTTTCTGTTTTCGCCGAGCAGGGTATTTGAAAGTGTTCTGATAATCAAATCCTGTTTCTGCTGAGGCAGCCTCTTTTTCGAGAGAAAGGATTTTATTTTTCTTATGATAACGTCGCCGTCCGTATAACCGTCCTCCGTAGATGATTTTAAATCATCCTTTTCCAAAGGCTTTACTCCATCTGTACCAAGCGTAGCAATAATTGTGGCAGCAACAAGATAAACTCTGTCGTTTTCTCCCAAACCTGTTTCATTTCTATAAATATCATTGTTCAGCTTAATCAGGCTGATATTGATTTCGTTCTCACGCTTTTCTTTTAGCTTCTCTATCTCCGCCGGTGAAAGACTGAGGCTTTTTATTTTTTCAATAAATTCGTCAAAGTGGTCCTCTTTCAAAAACGAAAGGTCCTGATACTCCCCGACCTTTTGACCGTATCCAAGATTCCCCTTATCGGAAGAAACATAATATACGCCTATTTCATGATGCAAATCGTCAAACGCATCCCGATAACCGGTTACACCAATGGCAATTATTTGGGTATATGTTGTATAATGCAATATGGCATTCGCATAATGCACGGCGCCGTTGACTGCAAAAGCGTTGATATTCTTAAAATTCGGTTCATTTTTCTCAGTTTTGTTTGCAACAATTCCATCATTGTCCAATTTGACCAGCTTGTCTTTATATCCCTTATATTCAATGAGAACAGGGTAAAAATCACCATATTTATCTTCCAATAATAGCTTTGCGTCCGGTCTGTTGCCGCCGTTTCCTCCGCTCTTTGAATAATATTCATTGAGCGCTTGATCAATCTCCGTATTCAAGTTCTCGTGCTCAAGCTTGTACTTCCGTCCGTATTCCTTGAGCCAGCCGTTGCAAAGGTTGGCAATGTCCGGCTCAACCGATTGTTCTTTTTTTACCATCTCTTTTTCTCCTCATAGATAAAACAGATTCATATCATTCTACAGAATGTTAATCACCGCATAAATGCGCTTGCGGCATCTGTCGGGTATGTTTCTCCAGTCCCAACTGCCAGTTTATGCAGTGCTGCCCTAACATTCCGCAAACCGCCAGACTCCTAATTGATGTCAGTACAACAAACCCCGCGATAAAAAAACGCAAAATTCAGGCCGCAGCACACGGCTTTATATCTTGAACTGCATTGAAAACCCCCCGAAAATCCGGTGTTTTCGGGGGGGTGAAAATCTGCAATATTCGGCTTGAATTATCGCTTGCATAACCCCGAACCCGCAAAAATCAAGGTTTTTTCGCCCGTTTGTGTCATGTGCGTGTAATGTTCAAAGTTATCTTAATTTTCCCGATACATTGAATTATTCAACTCTTGCAAACCTATTATACACGATATAAGTGCGCTTGTCACATCTTTTTTTGCCGCCGTGCGCTTATATAAGCCCCATATAACCGCTTTAGCGGCTACCCCGATAACTTTATCAGTCATAAGGGAAAGCCGCCAAATAAGCCGAAAATCAGTGCCGTTTTATTACACACCCCAATATTGCAGAAAGCAAGCAAAGCACCGCCGCTTGAAATCCTGAAACACCGTTGCTTTCTTCCGTGGTTTCAGAAGGGCTTTCTTCCGAACCAACATTCACGTTCACATTCAGCGTCATTTCACCCGTTCCGTTTCCGTCCGCATCATCTTTTTCAATAATTATCGTTTGTGTTGTTGGTTCGCCGCTTTCAACCGGAATAACAACTGTTTGAACAGGATCGCTGCTTTCAGAAGATTGCGCTTCCTGCGTGTAGTAATTATTGACCGTGGATGTATTGTTTGAATCACTGGTTGACGAATACCGCGAATTGTCTGTTGTGGTGTTCGTTCTGCTGTTGTCGGTTGAACTTGTTGAATTATCGGTTGAACTGTTTGAACTTGTGCTTGTTGTGTCCGTGCTATGGTCTATCGTGGTATTCGTTTCCGTGTTCGTGGTAGTGCTATTGTCTGTTGTGGTGTCGGTGACAGTGGAAGAAGTGCTTTCCCCGTCCTGCTGCTGATCGCCATTTTCCCCATCGTCTGAACCTTCCGTTTCACTTGAAGAACCACTTTGATCCTCCGATTCCCCCGAACCCGTTTCATCGCCCGTTTGGGTGTTATCCTCGCCCGATTCCCCCGACTGTTCCGGCGTTTCCGATTCTTCCGGTTCTGTTGGTGTTTCTTCCCCTTGATTTTCGGTTTCTTCCGGTGTTTCGGTTTCCCCTGAATCCGGTTCTTCCGTCTGCTGATACTCATAATCAAGTTTTAACAAAGCGTTTTCGATTGTCGGATCAACATCCGGAATATAAATTTCTTCTTCAAAGTCATAATCGCACACCCAACCATACACGATGATATTATCATCCGCAAATAGTTCATTCAGGTGTTCAACGCTATCTTGAAGGTTGATTGTTGCACCCTCTTTATTCCCTATATCCGCGCCGCCATTTACCGCCGTATTCCCATATAATTTCGTGTTGCTGATTGTGAGTGTGCCGCCGTTTGCAATACCCCCGCCAAAATCACCCGCTTCATTTTCAGTTATTACGCAAGATTCTATATTGCACACCGCACCCGAATAGACGTTAATAGCACCGCCCCCGCCAGCGCAATAACCGCCTTTCATGGTGCATTGTTCAAAACTAACAGTTGAACCCGTCCTTATGGTTATGTGACCGCCCACCGTGGCATTATTGGTATCAAACGTACATTCAACAAAAGAACCGCTTCCCCCGTTGACCTGAACTGCCCCGCCAATCGACCCCGCATTCGAACGGTTTTCAGGATCGCCGCAATTTTGGAAAGTGCAATTTGATATTGTGAAATCGCCTTGCAGTGTCAAAAAAGCATAGCTGCATTTCATTCCGTTTCCATCAAAAATTATGTTTTGGAAATCCACTTCAACACCTTGCGCGGTAATCAAGCGGGCATCCGTAGCGCCCTTTTTAATTGTGACCTGTTCATCGGGCATTGTCAATCCGGCTGAAATCGTGATTTCTTCAAGGATAAGTATAATATCTCCTTCATCCGCATTTACAAGCGCCGATTTTAATTGATTTGTAGTAGTGACGGAATACACCTGTGAAGCTGCTTCACCCCGTACCCCGAACGCCAATACAAAGCAGACCAACGCCGCCACTATACATAATGCCTTTTTCTTTCCGTTCATGTTCTGAACCTCCTGAATATAAAAATTTGCCGTCAAATGCGGCAAAATAATTATATCAGGAAGTCATATAACGCCCATATAGCGGTTTTCTTTTCTTCCGTGATAATTTATCCATATTAGACAAAAGAACCCGAAAAAAACGCCTTTGAAGTTAATTTTTCAAAAGCGCTTTTTCCTGTCATTCGCACAATTCCGCAAGCCGGGAAAGGGTAATCACGAACCATTGATAATCATCTTCATTCATCGGTGCCATCGCCCAATGATTAAAATACCGCCACTGTGAATAAATCGCATTCCCCAAAAGCTGAATATCAAATTCGTTTATGATCCGTTGCAGCGCTTCATTGTCACCGAACACATTCACACCCGGAAACACTCTTTTAACGGATTCCCCGCAATCCATAATAAAGCCTAAATCGGAAAGACCTTTCCCCATGAAATCAATATCTTCAAAGAAATATCCCGGAATAGTAGCATGATTTTTATACATTTCCCGCCACACCAAAGCAAAGCGCCGAATTTCCTTTTTATTGGCAAGTGGTACTTGTTTCATTCCCTGCCCGTCTGCACGTTCAAGAATAATCCTCTTTTCGTCAAATGAAAGCGTCATTCCCCTATGCTCCAAAGTAACGCCCATTCGGTCAAGCCATGTTTTTGGAAGTGATACCTTACAAGTGTAAGAATTCCGGCTTGCATTGCCCCCGGCTTTACCGTAAATCACATTTATATTTCTTTCTTCCATATCGGCAACCCCCTTTGAATTTCTTTGAACTCATTATAAACTATTGGTAACGAATAGTCAAGACAAAAAGAAAACCCCCGGATTTTTCACCGGGGGAATTTGGTTTAATCGTGTACACCTTCCGTTACAATGTCAATCGCTTCATTTACTGCATCGGTCAATCCATTCACAACACCGTCCAAATCCATTCCGTTTGAAATGTTATTCTGCATACCGGATTGATCTATGTTGACTTCTGCAAGCGTAAACCTATTCACGGTTTCTGTTTCTGCAACTTCAAGATTGAAATTTGAAGCATACGCATAATTACAGAACATTGCGGAAGCAGCTTCCCGTTTGACTGCTCAATCATTTCCCAAAGCCGCTTGATTTGATCCGCATATTCCTTTTCGGTGCTGATAAGTAATTTTTGATTGCTGTTCATGGTGTTTACCCCTCTTTCTTTTAATTTGTGGCAAGGCTTAAAATATCCTCAAATAATTTATCAATGTTTTCCTGCTTCGACTGCTCATGTTCAGCACGTTCAACATTTTTCAACGCCAAATATTCAACGATTGAACCCCCATGTTCTTTGAAGCTTCTTAACCCGCCCTTATATGCTTTGCTGCTTTCAAGATAACCGTAACTTTCGGCAATGTTTTGAAGCTTTTCCTTTTGGTGCAATATCTCCAACGCTTTTTTCTCTATTTGCCTGATACGCTCATAGGACAAACCCATTTGTTCCGCGATTTCTTCCAGTGTCTTTGAATAGTGGTATCGTTCGGAAATGACCTCGCTTTGCTTACCGCCCAATTCATCAACGATTTTCCAAAGTTGGGCGGCAAGCTGTTCTTGTGCAACCGCTTCCGTAACCTGTTCTTCCAAATCAACCGGATCGGCAAGAACGCTTTCCACGGTAATATCATCTGTTCCGGTTACAAAGTCGCTTGTGCTTATGCACTCCGATTCATGTATTGCTTTTCGCAAATTGGAAAGCTGTCCTTCACTGATTCCCAACGCTGCACATATTTCAGAATCGGCGGCTTCTTTACCGCTTGCAGAACATTCCGCAAGGAATTTTTTGTATTTGGCTATTCGTATTCGCAAATATTCCGGTATACGCTTTGTGTTTTTGGTATCGGATATGTAGCGTTGGAAAGTGCGGTTCAGGCACGGGAAAAGAAATGTTGTGAATTTGTTCCCCTGTTCCGGTTCAAAACCTTCAACGGCTTTCAATAAACCAAAATAGGATTCCTGCATCAAATCATCAATATCCGCATAGGCGGCGTATTTTTTCGCTATCCCGTATATGAAGCCCCGATTCTGCAAAAAAAGCTGTTCCATCGCTTCTTCTGAATTTTCCCCGGTCTTAATTTGCAAAACCAACGCTTCATTCTCCATCTTCTTCCACCACCTTTTTCAAAGCATCGCGATAGGCTTTGTGGATAGAAAACATTGAAATCATTTTATTTAAGGTTTCCTGCCGGATTCCCAATTCTTTTGCCATAAGGATATATTTTGCTTCTTCCTGCAACCGTTTTTCACTTTCCAATACCCCCATAGCCTTTGTATATGCTGTTTTCTCCATGCTCCTACCTCAATTCAAAATGGGGTTGTGAGGTATTCCCCCGCAACCCCGAATGACTGCTTAAATCTGATTCTTCATGGTATCGTCAATAATATCTTCTGCCGTGGGAACATAATTGCTGAACAGAAGCGGATATTTCAACGCAAGTTCTTCATACATTTTCCCAAGCCGGATTATTTCATCGGGTAGGACACAAACGGAATAGCGGGTGCGGTTCTGTACCTCAAAGCGTGACGCACCATTTACGCCCACATTTACAAGCTGATAATCAAGCAGCACCGGGTAATCTGTAACCGCCTTGACATCATTCAGATATTCCACATACAAATTTACTTCATCATTGGAACCCATATAGTCACGGATAATCCCCCTGATTTCAGGGCTATATTTATCGGCTGCCTGCTGATTTTCCCAACGAATAGAAAGAACATCGTTGATAACCTTCAAAGCCTTATATGAGCCTTTCAGCGGTTCAATGACAGACCGGAACAAATCCGCTGTGATATTTGCGCCGCACATTTCAATGACCTTCAAGGCGTTTGCAATGTCCGTTCCATGATCCACGCCATCTTCACCAAAAGAAACGGCGTATTCCTCGCAAAACTGCTTCACAAGCCCCCGCAAAATATCAGAATTCCCCGCGCAAAGCTTTTCCATGTCTGCTTTCAGTCCTGCAATGTGTTCCTGTCTGCCAAAATCAGAAAAGCGCCTATCAATGGCAATCTGATTTGCGGTATCTTCAATTTTTTTCGCTTCCTGCTCATGCTCACCAAGCAGCGCTAAGAAGCGGCTTGCATATCTTTCATAAGATTTTTCCATGATTTTTCATTCCCCTTCCTTACTGATCCAGTAATACAACGCCCTTTGCTGCTGTACCCTTGCTTGTGGTTTCGGTGCTTGCGATTTCAACCGCCTGACCGCTTACCGGATATACCCCGCCGAACCCGTCAACATCGGATATGTGAAGGAAATAATCATTTCCATCTTCCCCGGTGATAAATCCGTAACCCTTTTTCGTGTTAAAAAATTTGATTTTACCTTTCATTTTCATATTGTCCTTTCTTATTGTTTCAGATCGTCCACGATCACAACGGGTTCAAGCTCTATACTCACATCTTTTCTGAAAATCCCGTACCGCTTCCCGATCAATTCAGCACACTTGATCCGGTCTTTTGCCGAAACCTCAATTTCTATGACTTCCTGAACGCCATCACCAACAAACCGCAAAACCTGTTCCGTTTTTTCCCCTCTCATTACAGAAGTGAGATATTCCAAAACTTCCTGCGTGTCTGCAATTTGTTCATTGTGAATCCGTTCAAGCTGTTCTTCAATGTAAGCGGCAATCTTCCGATTATCCAGTAATTTCACGGCTTGTTCATTCGCCGTCCTTGCTGAATATCCCGCCCGGATTGCGGCTTGTGTTGCGTTACAGTCAAGCAAATATTCATCTGCAAAGCGCCGCTGTTTTACAGTCAACCCATTCATTCCATCACCTTCTTTCGTTTTCGGTGTCCTTATTATACTATATCTTGTGGTTTATGTAATGCTTATATACAAGATTTAGTGATTTTTCGGAAAAATAATAAGCCGGGGCATTACCCCCGGCGCTGAATGATATGATAGATATGCGGTACTGATAATTTCCACTTTTCCGCAATTTCTTTTATATCAAGGTTATTATAATAATCCTGCCTGATTGCCCGGTTGCGTTCGTCCTTTGAAGTGCAGCCGCCAAGATAACCTTGCGGAATGCGTATTTCCGCACCCGGCATTTCATCACACAATTCTTCAAAAGCAGAAGCGCCGATAATGCTTTTCAATTTGTTCAAAGCAAGTTCATTATTGTTCAAAATCTCACCCCCTTATTTTTGAAAGTGAACTTTCAATTTTGACATTATTACACCCGTATGACACAAAAGCGCCGCAAAAGCCTTATTTTATTGGCGTTCGTGGTTATCAAGTTCATAACATCACCAAAAGAAAGCTTTAAATTCCGTGCAAACGTCCCCGCATGGAATTCAAATTTATTCAAATTTATTAAAATTCATTCAAATTCGCCATTGTGCGGGTGGGGGAAGTTGAAAATAACTAAGTTTTACTAATCCCCGCCCGAACACAACCGCTTCACGGGATCATGTTTCAGAAGCACCATAGAATACTTCGGTGTATTCCTTAAATGCCCGATCAATCCCGCCGTCCTTATCCGTCATGCTCCAATCAAAGAAATTATCAATCCCCTGTTCTTTTGCAATCCGGTTCAACACTGTAAGTATCTTGAAGATATTCACATAAGACTTGTCCTTTTCGCCTTGCGTGTGGGGGATTGGTAGCGTAACCGTTTCATCATCGCCGTTTATTTCAACTTCTGTAAGATAAAGCATTTTCCCCGGCTTCTTTGGGTTTGGTACACCGTAAAGCATAAAATCAATATGTTTCTGCTTCTCTAACCACTTCAAGAATTCGCTATCTGTCATTTTTGTTTTCCTTTCTGTGTGCTGTTTCTATAAACATACCATTCCTTTTGTTCATTTCATTCCTACAATCAGAAACAAAAGAAACAAAATAAATAGTGGTTATGTAGATACATCACACTTTTCAAATTTGTGTTTGCTTGCCGCCGTTCCTTTGCTGATTTCGGTGTGTAAAACACCATCTTCAAACAAGAACCCGTTGATTTCCGCTAATTCCTTTCCCAACTTTTGAGAAGTTAAGGCTATCGGCGTTCCATATTCCTTGCTTTTTTCAATGATTGCTTTGCAGAACCCGCTCCACACGCCGCCGTTATCTTCAAGCAGCTTGAAGATTGTTTTTCGTGTATTGCCTATCAGATACCCCGCCCGTTTCATTTCAATTTCAGTCCTTGCCATGAAATCATTGAACGAATCAGAACGCCGCATCCACTTTCCATGATCCTTGTCGAATGTCAATGCGAATTCTTCATAGGAAACATCACGCCCGGTCACGCTCATTTTTGTAATGTCATCGCTTCTTTTCTGCTTTGTCAAAACAATCATGTCATCGGCTGCACCCGCAACGCCATAAGTACCAGTAATATTGACGAACGGATCATCCGGATCAATGCCCTTGCGTGTATGTGTCACCAACACAACCGCAACGCCGTGACTATCTGCAAATTTCTTGATTACCCCGGCTTCACGGGAATCCACACCATACGCCGATTCATTCCGTTTGGCTTCACCCCTGACTTTCACGAATGTATCAATGATAATCAGCTTTGTTTTGGGATGCGCCGTCAAGAATTCTTCCAACTGCTCAATAAACCCATTATCAAGTGTTGCGCTGTCAATCGCCAATTCCAAGCCGGACGGAAGCGGATCGCCATCAAGAATTTGCGCCGCCCTTTGTTTCAGACGGTCAAAGCGATCTTCCAATGATAAATACAGAACACCGCTTTTGTTCGTCTTAAATCCGAGAAAATCACGCCCGTATGCTACCGATAAACTCATATCAAGGCATAGCCACGATTTCCCGTATTTCGGGGGGCTTGCCAAAAGCGACAACCCAACCGGAATCAAACCTTCAATGACAAATTCAACGGGCTTAATATCCATTTGGGAAAGTTCAACGCCGTTCAAAGTGTTCAATTTTGGTGTTTCCGTTATTCCTGCAAAGGTTTCATCCCGCAAAATGGTTTTCAGTTCCGAATCAGACAGAGGATTTAAGAAAACAAAGTTGTTGGTATTGTTCAAAATCCGCAATATCTGTTCTTTGCTGAAACGCTTGCTTTTGTCGTGTGACAGTAGAACCGCCATACCGGAAACGCCATTGTTGCGCCCGCCCTGATCCTGCTTCCACAAATTGATTTGTGTATAGACTGGCAATAATTCTTCCGGTACTTCCTGATAATCTTCACCTTCCAAAATGTCATAGTCGGGCGGGAAGCGGTCTACACCATGCACACGCAACGGAATGTATGTAGCGCCGCCGTGAATGTCCGCAATCAATCCAACCGCTAACTTCTGATCTTTGGAAGAAAGCTTCTTAATCCCGCCTTGTTCATTTTTCCAATAGGTGTGAATGTGCTTATTGTCGGGGTTTTCCAAAACAAGGCAACGCCATTCATTGGCTTCTGCCATTTCAAGAAACCTTTCGCTCATTTCAGGATCATCAAAGCTTATATCAATATAACCATCCTGCATGATTGCGCCGAATGAATCGCTTTTTGCAGCTTCATCAAAAGTTGCAATATGATCCTTTCCTTTAGTGGTGATACCGGGTGCGGGTTTCTTCCCATCACCGGGAACGTATGTCTTGAAAATCTTGCTGTTTCCTGTCCAACTCATTTTGCGCCGCACCCCCTTTCATTTCGATTTCTATATTTGCACTTCATCCGATTTTTCTTAATACCTGATACACTGTTCATACTTTTCCATGACAGAATCAGAAACGCCGCTTGTATGACGTTGGGCAATGTTGCAGCATTTCCCATCGGCGTATTCAATTCGATACCTCATGATTCAACCTACCTTTCATAATATTTTGGTTTGCTTCGGAATCCCCAATCTTCGATAATGTCCGTAACCGGAACATTCAGCGCCTTTGCAATCTTGCCGATAGTCTGCGGTCTTGCTTCCTGAACGCCTTTAGTGATTCGTGTGATAGTGACCTGAGATATACCACACTTTTCAGAAAGTTCTTTTGCTGAATAAGCTGCATTTGCCATCGCGATTTGCAATTTTTGAGAATTAACTTTCAATTTATTCACCTTCTTTCTTGATTTTTACGGAAAGATCACTTCATCCGATTTTTCCTTTCTTTGCCCCGTGAGTGTTGCAGCACTGAACGGAAGCAGCACTATTTGTTTTTCTTCTTGATTAACTCGTTAATTTTCCAGATCAACATTCCGTATTGCCCGTATGTTTCAAATTTAACATTTATATCAAAGCCGAACCCCTTAAAAAATTCATTACAGTGATAAATTGCAAAGCCGTTTGTTATGGTGTGCAGAAATACCCCATCGGTTGATAAGATATAAACAGCCGGATCACCATTTACTGTCTTTATCAATTCAACGCGAATGACCGTTTCATGTTTTGGAAAGCCCATTTGGTGTTGTATCTGTTTCACCGCTTTGCTTCTCCTGAATTCCTCAAAATCAATTATTTCACACATAATGTTCAACCTTTCCGGGCGTATGCCCCTAAAATTTCTTCTAACATTTCCTTTGTTTCGTCAATCCTGCTCATATCCGGTTTCTTATCCAGTTCCCGGATCAACTTCACTTTTCCCCAACGAATTTCTAATAACCAATGTTTCCGCACATCGCCCAACTTTTCAAAGTTCCCAATGAAAAAGCCGTTTGCATCACAAGCAGAATAGGGGAAGCCGTTAATTCCACGCCGAACCCGAATAATTGTTACTTTCTGTTCTTCCGATTTTCTTTTCAGGTAATTGCTATAATCAATCGGTTCATCTGTATATGTCTTTTCCCAAGATTTCATTTCCTCACCCCTCATTCTGCAATATCGTTGAAAGATAAGCATCTAAGAACTAAGTCAATTTCGGTCTGCCCGAATTGTGCTTTTTTGAGTGCATCCGAAATCTTGTCAAGGCTAATCGGATATTCATCTGTAATGTCTTTCACGGCGATAACCTCACCATTTCCCATTACATAATCCCTTGCGGCTTTTTCGTTTTTAGCCGGAACTGCTACTTTGAAGCAATCCCTTCCGTCATCCATGTAAACCATATACTTTTTCATAATCACTTCATCCTTTCTATTTGGATTTTGATTGTCGGTTTATTTCTCGTTTTCGGCAATGTCATTGTCGGTATGCTTGTATTATAGTGATTTTAATTGTCGTTGTCAATAGGTTTTTTCAAAAAAATTAAATTTACCTTGATTTTAATTGTCGGTTATGCTATACTGACGCATGAAAGGGGGTGATTGCATGAATTTAAGAGAACGGGATCAAGAAATCGGAAGAAAAATCAAACAATACAGAAAAGGGAAAATGACACAACAAGAACTTGCTGAAAAAATCAGCAAAACTGAAAGTTCTATTCGCAAATACGAAAAAGGGCTTGTTACAATCCCTTTGGATGTTTTGGAGAAAATTGCTTCTACCTTAGAGGTGACACCCTTTGATCTCATGGGTTTTGAATATTGGGATCAAAAACACGCCGATGAAGTAAAAGTTGCTGCTATGGAAGTTTCATTTAACAGCTATCTTGAATCTTTGGGTTTCTCTGTTGAACCCAAGGTTATAGAATGGGAATATGAAAACCCGAATGAAACCGATCCCGCCGAAAAAGTGCAAAATCCTAAAAAATGGGAATACATTCTTTCTAAAGATGGGAAAGAAGCCATTTTCACACAAGTACAGTTTACAGAATTGAAAGAGAAAGCGAGAGAAGCCGCAAAAGAAGCCATTGACGCGAGATTTTATAAAATGGTTTTAGAACAACAAAAATAAGCCGTTCCCCGCTGCAACGGGAAGCGACCTACAAAAAGAAATCCCCGCCTACTGCAATAGACAGGGATTCCGAAGCAACCAAATCAAGAAACCTGCAAAGAATCATGAAGTGGTCAAGTCGTATTATACCATTCCATGATTCAAAAATCAATGAAAGGAATGGTACTATATATGCGTTTACCGAACGGATTCGGTAATGTCTCCAAGCTTCCCGGCAATAGGCGCAAGCCTTACCGGGCAAGGATCACCGTTGGTTGGGAAGTGGACGATAACACCGGAACAATTAGACAGCAATTCAAAACTATTGGTTATTATGAAACCAAACAAGAAGGGTTAATTGCCCTTTCGATATATCACCAAAACCCGTATGACATGGATAGTTCCAAGATCACATTTAAGGAAATCTTTGAAAAATGGTCTGCCGAACACTACCCGAAAATATCAGATTCCAACGTCAAAGGGTATAACGCCGCATACCGTTCATGTGTGGTTATAGAGAATATGCGGTTTGTAGACATAAAGAAAAGCCATCTGCAAGGCGTGATTGACGATTCAGGGAAGAATTACCCTACCATGAAGAAAATCAAAAGCCTATTCAATCAGCTTTACAAATTCGCCATGCAGAACGACCTTTGCAGCAAGGATTATTCAAAATATATTGACATAGAACAATACCGGGATAAGAACCCCAACGCATACAACCGCAAGCCATTCAGCAAAGCGGAAGTTCAAAGGGTTTGGGATTGGAAGGACACGAACGAATATTTTTCCGTTATCCTCATGCTGATTTATACCGGGGTGCGTATCGGTGAATTACTTGACCTGAAAAAAGAGAACGTGAACCTTTCGGAACGTTGGTTTGATGTGACCGCTTCCAAAACAGAAGCCGGAATTCGCAAAGTTCCGATTGCAGAAAAGATTGTTCCGTTTTTTGAATACTGGATAAGCAAAAACGATTGTGAATATGTTCTTTCCACACCGGACGGAAAACACTTTGAATACCGCAACTATTACGATTCTTATTGGATGCCGCTTGTTGAACAAATGGGAATGCAGCACCGCCCACATGATACCCGCCACACTTGCATTTCTCTTTTGACCGTTGCCGGGGTGCAAGATAAGGTTATCAAGAAAATTGTGGGGCATAAGGGGCAATCAATCACGGAAATTGTTTATACCCACTTTGAAATTCAGGAATTGATTGATGCTATCAACAAAATATAAACCAATGCCGGGGCAATCACTACCCCGGCAATTTTATTTCTTATGCGATTTTTTGATAATGCGCCGGATTTCGTGCATCTTATCCGTGCATATGCTTCTGCTTCCCGTTTCATCGTTTATATACCCCTCTTTCAAAATAATAGTGTAGTGCTTGTTCATACCGTTAATTTCTTCAATGTGCATACTTTCAATCATTTCCCGATATTTCGCCGCCACTTGCCACTTATCAAGCATTTTTTGGTGTTCTTCCGTGAAGCCCTGCTTCTTCTGTGAAAGCTTGCTTGTTCCGCTGCTCAAATCCGCACACACCAACATATACAAATATTCGTTCACGCTGATTTGCATACTGTCAGCCGCCGCTTTAATCTTTGCTTTCTCACCCTTTGGAACGGTCAGATTGATTCTGTCATATTTGGCGTTCATGTATTCGTTGATATAGCTTGATCTGCTCATAAAATCGCCCCTTTCCCTTGCTTTTTATGAGTATATCATTGTTATGCGCATAACACAAGCTTTTTATTTTTCCGATTGTGTCATATATGTGTCATGTGTGTGTCATACCTTGCAAAAATTCACGCCGCCGCACACGGCTTTATATTTTGAACTGCATTGAAAAACCCCCGAAAATCCAGTGTTTTCGGGGGTGTAAAAATTTGCAATTTTCTGTTTGAATTATCGCTTGCTGAACTGCGGAGCGCGACGGGCCGCTTTGAGGCCGTACTTTTTGCGTTCCTTCATACGCGGATCGCGGGTCAGCAGACCAGCGGACTTCAGCGGAGCGCGGTACGCGGGATCTACCAGCAGCAGTGCGCGGGCGATGCCGTGACGAATCGCGCCGGCCTGACCGGAGACGCCGCCGCCGCTGACGGTGCATTCGATGTCCACACGGTCAGCCATACCGACGGTGTTCAGCGGCTGACGAACGATGAGCTTCAGGGTTTCCAGACCAAAATACTCGTCGATGTCGCGGCCGTTGACCGTGATTTTTCCGCTGCCGCCGGGGATCAGATGCACTCTGGCGACAGAGGATTTACGACGACCGGTACCATATACATAGGGGCGTTTGCTCACATAAGTTGCCATTTTGATTCTCTAACCTCCTTCTCAGCGATCCCAGACTTCGGGCTTCTGTGCGGCGTGCTTGTGTTCCGCGCCGCGATAGACTCTCAGCCGGGTCAGTTGATCGGCGGCCAGTTTATTCTTTTGCAGCATTCCTTTTACCGCGTGCGTCATCGCAAACTCCGGACGGGAAACCATCAGGTCGCGGTAACGGATCTCCTTCAATCCGCCGATCCAGCCGGAATGGTGATAATAAATCTTCTGCTCCAGCTTTTTCCCGGTCAGGACAGCCTGCTCCGCGTTGATGATGATAACGAAGTCACCGCAGTCAACGTGCGGGGTATAGGTGGGTTTCAGCTTGCCGCGCAGCAAATCCGCGGCCAGTGCGGCGGTTTTGCCCAGCGGCTTGCCCGCTGCGTCCAGGACATACCATTTGCGTTCAATGGTCTCCCTGGTTGCCATAGTTGTGGACATTTCTCTTCCTCCAGTGTTGTGTATATCAAAAATATTTTTTGACGCCTGCGCGACATTTTGGGGGACGCCCAAAATCGTGCGCCTGATTTTTTATACCACAAACCGCCATGAATGTCAACATCAATTTCCCCAAAATTTAATTTAGCCGCCGATGAACTTCTATTTTCTTTGATTTTCTCTGTTTATCGTCTGATTTCTCCGTTTCATTTTTTCTTTTTCCGCACACAAAAAGGGAACGCCGCAGCCTGTCATGCTGCGGCGTGTTCGCTGGTTCGGATTTACGAAGGGTCACGCATCGTCCCGCACCTCGATAATCCGAATCTGGCTGGCGGTCAAATCGGTTTCCGCGGTGATGGTGTCTGTAATGCGCGCCACGGCTGCGTCGCTGAGTCCTTCCATCGGCGCCGGAACCGCAACGGTCACACCGTCGCCGGTGATATAGACCACGCAGTCGGAAAAGTCCTTCGCCAGCAGCAGATTTTCGATCTGCGCCTCCTGCATGGACCATGTCGCCATTGCAGTGATGGACTCCATCGCGGCGTCTATGGTTTCCTGACTGGCTCCCTCACCCGCCGCAGCCGTTTCCAGCAGGGCGAGCGCCTCGTCGCGGGACTGCTGGCGCGTCAGACGCGCTGAGGCGAAGTAAGCGGAAACGGTTTCCTCCGCGCTCTCCTCCTCCGCCAGCGTTTCCGTGTACGCCGCGTCCGCCGCCGCCATTGCATCGTCCTCCGCCTTTACCATAGCCGTGTCCGCCTCTCCGTAGGTGTTGCTGTAGGACCAGTTCAGATAAACCGCCGCGCAGACAAACAGCAGCACCGCCGCCATTACGATGTTTCGCTTCAGATTTTTCTTCACTTTTGATTGCCTCCCGTTTCGTTTTGCAGTTTCATGACCGTTATCTTGTCGCTGCCAAGCCCGGTATAGGCCGATACAGCGTTTGTGACGTTCAGGCGCACCGACGGGCTCTCCGCCCCGGCGCAGACAACAACGGCTCCCGCGGCGGAGAGCAGCACCGTTGCCTCTCCCACGCCCTCTATTTGGGAAAGCAGAGCGGCCAGCCGCACGGACTCCGTGTCCAACGGGATACCGCTCGTATCCAAATCGTTGCCCTCGCCTGTGGAAAAGGCCACAGCGGCACCCTCCGCCGTGCCGTCCTCTGTCGCTGTGCGCGGCAGCAGCAGAAGCAGCAATCCAAGCGCAAGCACCAGCAGGACGTATTTGTTTTTTCCGAGCGCTTTCATGACCCGGCTCAAATCAGCCGTTTGCATTGTCCCTCCATGTCTGCGCCGCCTGTGGAATCCCCAGTTCGCCCTCGATGCAGTCCGAAAGCGCCGCGTTGTAATTCCCGGACAGCGTCACCGCCGACGGATACCACGCGCCTTCCGTACTCCATTGCAGCGTGACCTCTGCCCCTGTGACATTCGCGCCAAGCTCCGCCGCTTTGTCCAAAATATATGCTTCCAATCGCTCCGCTATGATCGTGCGGCTGAGCGAATCGGAAATTTCCTCCGCCTGTACCGTGATTTCCGCGGCGTCGCGCCGTGCCTCCGCCAGATAAAGCGCATAAGACGGGAAATCGAACGAGAACAGCGGCGTGAGCAGCGCGGCGGCCATCACCACGCCGCAAAGCGTTTTCACCACACCCTTCACCGGGCCGTCCGGGGTCAGCGCCGTGGCCACGGCGCAGAACAGCGCCGCGCCGGTCAGACCCAGCACCCAGTCGCGTATCGCCGCGATCATCCCGACACCGTCCGCAGAAAGGACACTACCGCGAGAAAAAAGATAGCCGCGCCGACGCCGACCAGTCCTAGGACCATCGCATAAGCGTTGCCGATGCCCGCGATCAGACCGCCCAGGCGCTCCCCCGCGATGGCGGATGCCACCGCCGCAGCCGCCTGGAACAGGAGCCAGCGCAACAGCAGCCGCAGCACAGGCATCGCCACGACAGCCAAAAGCGCAAGCAGGCCAAAAATGCCTGCTGCATTGCGAACCAGCGCTGCACCGGCGACCAGCGACTCCGAAGCGTCCGAAAGCGTTTTTCCCACGACGGGGAGCGCGGCGGAGAGCGCCGCCTTTGCCGTTCGGACAAGCGCCGCATCCGCGCTCTCCGCACTGACGCCGGTCAGCGTCAGATAAGCGGTGAACGCCAGCGCAAGCCCTTTCATCAGCGTCTTTGCGCCCCATTGCAGCAGGCGGGAGACGCCGACAAGCTGCTTTGTCCCCAGCGCCGCACCCGCCGCCTCCGTTGCAGCATAGGCACAGACCAGCGGCAGGATCAATGTACGCGCCGCAGTCAGCAGTATATCGGCAAAGAGCGTCGCTGCGGCGGACTTTGCGGCAGCGGAGGTGACGGCTCCCGCGCTGACGGACGCGGCGGTCAGCACCGGCAGCAGCACACGGGTAAATTCCCAGAGCTGGTCCAGCGTTTCCGCCCCCATCGACACCACCGAGCGCACATCCGAGAGCGTCACGGCGGAGACCGCAAGCGCGCCACCGAAGCCCGCGAAATCAAATCCGCCCTGTCCTCCGGTGAGCAGCGTATGGCTGAGGGTTTCCCCCAGCGCACAGAGTACGGCCACCGCAAGCACCGCCCCAAATGGCCGCAGGATTTCAGAGAGCACATCCTGAAACCGATTCGCCAGATAGGAACCGATACGCTCCAGCCCGACCTCCAGCTCCGCATCCGTGACCTCCATACCATCCAGCGCCTCACGCGCCCCCTCCGGCAGCGCGCCGGGCAGCGCGTCCGCACCCGTTTCACCCACAATATTCACGGCGCGGCAGGGAGCCGCGAGCGCCAGCAGCGCGAGGCAAAGCAGCAGCGCTGTCACAACAGCCTTTCCAACAAGCCCAGCAGTGTGCGCAGCAGCGGCAGCGAAACATAAATCGCCGCAGCGGTGCCGCACAGCTCCACCGCACAGGCCATCGCCCCCTGTCCTCCGTCGCGGCAAAGGTTGGCCGCAAAATGCGCGAGCAGTCCGATCACAACGCATTTGAGTACAGGCAGAAAGTAAGCGTCGCTGAGTCCGGACAGCGCCCGCGCGTCCTGCAGAAGCTCCAGCACCGGTCCCAGCAGCACCGACACGGCATAAAGCGCAAAGACGCAGACCGCTGCGGCCAGCGGTACCAGCAGCTCGGCGTTGCTGCGGCGCAGCAGCAGACAGACCGCAGTAGCCAGCAACGCGGCGGCGGCAACAGGCGCGACGAGTTCCATCGTTCACAGGGAAAAGAGCTGCTTGATCAGCGCGAACAGGCTGCTGATTTCCTGCACCACGATCACAAGCACACAGACCAGCCCCGCGATGGTCACCATCAGCGCCTGTTCCTCCCGCCCGGAACGCGAGAGCAGGATATTCAGCACGGCGACCAAAATCCCCACCGCCGCGATCTTGAAAATCAAATCCACATCCATATATCAAATCCAGAACCCTTTCATATGTATCGCGTCCCCCGTTGCCATGTTCGGGTTTTTCCGTGCAGGTCGGCGGCGGAACCGCCTGTGCAGCATAAATCGGCAGGCGGAGCTGACGAAAGGCAGCCATTGGCCGCCGCAGACGCCTTTGTGCGGCGGCGCGTCTCTCAAAACAGCATCGCCGCCGCCATCGCAGCCAGCGCCGCGCCAAGACCGGGGAAATTTTTTGCGCGTGCTGCGATTTCCTGCTCCAACGCGGCGGCGCACCGGGACAGGCGGCGGCGCGCGTCCTCAATTTCTTCCGCCTGCCGTGCCGCGTCATAGCGCCCGATATAAGCGCCGAGCGCGGAGAGCGTTTCCCGTTCCTCCGGCGCGAGCTCCAATGTCCCTGCGGCACGCCGCCAGAGTGCCTCCGTCTGCATTCCCTCTGCGTTTGAAAGCGCCAGCAGGCGGAAAAACGGCCGCTCGCGCAGCTTTGCATAGATGACGGGCAGCGGCGCGCGCAGCACGCTCAACTCGTCCCGAAACAGCCCAAGCGCGTCGCAGATCGCCCGCAGCAGCCGCGCGCGACGTTTCAGACCGCGGACATGGTTCCAGCCCAGCAGCCAGCCTGCGGCGGTCAAAAGCGCCGCGCCCGCCAGCTTCACCGTCACAGTGGCTCCACCCGGTAAACGCGGGCAACAGCGCGGGAGATCACCACCGCCTGCTGAAAAATATGTTCTTTCAGCAGCGTCCGGTAAACCGCCCGCCGCCGCAGCGCCGACACATCCTCCGCGTGCGCCGTGGCCAGCACCCGGATTCCGCAGCCCGCAAGCTGCAGCACTGCCGCCGCGTCCTCCGGCGCGCTGATCTCGTCGAGCGCGATCACCTGCGGGTTCATGCTGCGCAGCAGCAAAAGCGCCGCCTCCGCCTTCGGCGCGCCGCTTAGCACATCGGTGCAGCGCCCAACATCAAACTGCGGCGCACCGTCCTGCGCCGCGGCGATTTCGCCGCGCTCGTCCGCAAGGGCGACCCGCGTTCCGCCGTCGGACCATGTGCGCACGATCTCGCGCAGGAGGGTGGTCTTTCCGCCGCCCGGCGGGGAGAGCAACAGCACCGAGCCCTCCCCCAGCAGCGGCAGGATCTCCCGCCCCGCATCCCGCACCTGTCTGGGGATGCGAATGCACAGCGAGGAAAACGCCCGCAGCGTCCGGATATTTCCATCTACAGCCGCGCTGCCGCAGACCCCGACCCGCACGCCGCCGCGCGCGGTCACAAAGCCCCGCCGCAGTTCCTCCGCAACGGCATGGAACGAGCCGTCCGACGCCGCTTGCAGCACGTCACGCAAAAGCTCCTGCGTCACGGGCGGCGCCTCCAGCGCGCGCTCTCCCGCCGGAAGCAGCACAGTCGGGCGGTAGCCGCACCGCAGACGGATCTCCTCCGCCGTGCGCCGCTCCGCTTCGGAAAGCAGCTCCGTCGCAGCCTTCAACTGCGGCGGCAGCAGCCGCGCCGCGCGCGCAAACGCCTCTGTCATCGCTTCACCCCCATCTTTGGAACCGCTCCGGCTCCCTGTCCAAATCCTATTGCACGCGGCTTGAAAATATGCCACAGAAAAGCGGTGCTCCCGCTGATACGGAGCCTGACACCCTGAAAAAAACGCACAGGGCAACAGCATTTATTTTGCTCGCTTCCGGGAATACAGGTGGTTTATTGAAAATCAAAGGCTTTCTTATTGCAGCTTAATATAATTGGTTGTTATTTGGTTTCTGAAATCTTCAAATAGCATTGGTCTTAACGTGATTTGCCGTCATTTCCTGAGGTTTGGCGGTGAAATGGGCTAAACTTTGGGCTAAATCCCATCAA
>JAJBUU010000054.1 GCA_020860205.1 Oscillospiraceae bacterium
AAGGTGCTCACCTTTTGGAGGCCCTTTTGCTCACATTTTTATTTGACAAACACACTTTTAACATCATGATATAAATAAATTGTTTGTCCCATGCTGTTATAACGACGCAAAAATAAATTGTATGCATTTCAGGCAATTTGTGTGGAACAAAAATAAAACGGCGCTGGATGAGCTGCGGGACAGGCTCCTTCAGGCAGGGGTGACATGGAAAACAAAGCAAAACAAAAAGGCACAGGGACGCAAAAAGGTACACGCCCTCTGTCCATCGTTCTTTCGGTGTTCCTGTTGCTTGCGGTTCTGTTTGGCCTCTGGGCAGCGGCGGTTTACAGCAGCATTCCCTTCGTCAGACGATGGCGGGATATTTACATCGAAACCGCGATGAGTACGATGAATCACCAATGGCTGGCGACGGCCTTCATTCCGGCCAGCGTGATCGATACGGTGGAGAGCGGACGCGACGCCTTTATGGAGAACAACCGCGTGGAACAGAGCGAGATCTCGGAGCAGTTCCGGGAAACATCGGCGCTGCCGGACGCATCGACAATGGACGCGCTGACCTATCTGGGCGAGGTGTTCCCGTGGCTGGACCTGGATTCCATCCCGCAGGACTATCTGCCCGATGATGTTTCCACCTATCAGGAAAAGGATATGGAAAGCGCCGGGATTTGTACGACCGCAGGAGACGCGGTCTGGGCCATCGACGTGCCGAACGGCATCCTGATCCTGAAGGTCTATGGCGACAGCTATGTGGGAACGCTGGCCATCGTGAATGACAGCTCGCGTGTGCTGCTCGGACGAACCTCGTCCGACTACCGCGGGGAGACCGTGATTGAGATGTGCGAAAATTATGATGCGATTCTGGGCATCAATGCCGGTGGATTTTATGATCCGGGCGGAGAAGGGACCGGCGTGGACCCGGACGGACTTGTTCTCTCGGAGGGTGTCGTTTATAACCCGGCGACCACGGAGAACTATTTCCAAATCGGCGGCTTTGACTGTGACGATAATTTCCGCGTGGGCTACGCACTGGACATCAGCACACTGCGGGACGCAACGCAGTTTTTCCCCATTATCGTGCTCAACGGTGAGGACGCGACCGTGGGCGAAACCGTCGGGCTGGGGATACAGCCGCGCACTGCGATCGGTCAAAGCGCGACCGGGCAGACGCTGATGCTGGTGGTTGATGGTCGGCAGATCGGCTATAGTCTGGGGACAACAGTGGTGGAATGTGCGTCCATCCTGCTGCGCTACGACTGCTATAATGCAATGTGTATGGACGGGGGTTCTTCTTCCTCTATGGTGTATGATGGAGAACTCATTACAAAACCAAGTACCCCGATGACGGATGGACGCTACATCCCGTCGTCGTGGCTTGTGAAGGAATAGAAGGAATTAAATAGGGATTAAGGACGAGAAACAATGAGAAAATCAAAAATGGCTCAAACACGAAAGGAGAATGAAACAATGAATTTGCGCGATTTCTTAACTCAGGCAATTAACCCCGGCACTGAAGCGGCGTTAGACCTGCTGATGAAAAATGCAGAGGTCTGCCATGTAAAGAAGGGTGAAATCCTGGTTTCGGCAGGCGAACCGCAGACACATCTGATTTATATTATCGAAGGCGTGATCCGCGGCTATATCCTGAACGAGGCCGGCAAGGAAATCACAGACAGCTTTGCGTATCGCTATGGCGAGAGCGTGATCGCATCTTATGAATTTGGCAAGCCGTCCATCGCGTCCTTCAAGGCGATGTCCAACTGTATGTATCTGCAAATCCCGGTGGCAGATATTCAGGCTTCTATGGAGCAGCTTCCGGAAATGATGCAGGTCTGTATCAACTCTGTCATTGCCGCGCTGAACCGCCAGTATGAGATGAAGCTCGCGCTTTATCAATACTCCGCACTGGAAAAATATCTCTGGTTCCTGAAAAAGTATCCGGGACTGAACGATGCGGTAGAGGATAAATTCATCGCATCCTTCCTCGGCATGAACGCTGTCACCCTGAGCCGCGTCAGACGTCAGCTCCGTGAAGGCGAAGCCATGGTGGAGAAATAAAAACAACTGCACGGAAAAGCGAAAACCTGATGCATAAAAGGGACTGTTTTGAAAACAGTCCCTTTTTGCGTGTGATGTTGCGCCGTTGCCGTATAAGTGCGGCGGCTGGCGGCTGTTTTCCGCCGGGAATGCATTGCAAAAGCTCGAACTGCACAAAGGATTTTCTGCGCGTTTGCGCCTTTTGCTGACGCAAAGTTTCCCCCATCCGCTCCTGTCGGGTCGGATACGGTGATGACCTCGCGTTATTTGCCCTTGCTCCACCCGCTCCATTTATCGGCAAGGGAGTTGATTTGCCCTGTGAACTTTGCAAGCTCCTTGTTGGGGATATTCTGGCAGCCGGACGCGACCCTGGAAAGCCGCTCGCAGGCAGCAAGCAGCGAAGCAAAAACGGCGCTGTTGCGCTGCTGTTTGGCCGTTTGACGCGCGACGGGAACGCCCTCCGGCATACGAAGATACTGCCCCGAAATCAAGTCAAAGACCGCGCCGGAGTAGGGTGCGGAGGCGGTGTAGCCGTATTCATCGGTCAGACAGGCGGCATAAGATTTCACCACCGCATCCTCGCCGTGATTGACAAAGACCATCTGCGGCTTTTCCGTAAAAGCGTTGATCCAGCGCAGCAGTCCCTCCTTGTCGGCATGACCGCTCTTGCCGGGCAGATAGCTGATTTCGGCGTTCACCGTTACCGTTTCGCCAAACAGCCGCATCTGCTTCCTGCCATCGCGGATGGCGCGCCCTGTGGTGCCAACCGCCTGATAACCGGCAAACAGCACCATGCACTCCGAACGCCAGAGGTTGTGCTTCAGGTGATGGCGAATGCGTCCCGCATCGCACATTCCGCTGGCGGAGATAATGACCTTTGGCGTTGGGTCAAAGTTGATTTGCTTTGATTCCTCGCTGGATACAGCGATTTTCAGCCCTGGAAAAACCAGCGGATTGATCCCCGCGTCCAGCAGCGCAAGCGTTTCCGAATCAAAAAACTGTCGGTCACATTGCAAAAATATCCCCGTCGCTTCGTTGGCCAGCGGGCTGTCTATGTAAACCGGAAACTCTCCATGTCCCCTGACCATATCGGCCAGCTTGATTTCGCGGATAAAATAGAGGATCTCCTGCGTTCGTCCCACGGCAAAGGACGGGATGACCACATTGCCGCCGCGATCAAGTACGCGCTGGATGCAGTCGGCCAGATACTGCACGCTGTTGCGCTCGCCCTTTTCATGCAGACGATCCCCATAGGTGGACTCCGTGACCACATAATCCCCGGAGAGAACATAGTGCGGGTCGTTGATAATGGGCTGGCCGGTGTTGCCGATGTCCCCGCTGAACACCAGTTTTTTGGATACGTCGCCCTCGCGCAGATAGACCTCGATACTGGCGGAGCCCATCAGATGCCCCACGTCCACGAAGCGCACGGCGATATTTTCCCCCACCTGCACCGGCTGGTCATAACCGCAGGGACGCAGGCGGCTGATTGCGCCGTCCGCATCCTCCATCGTATAAACCGGTTCCACAGGCGGCTCCCCCGCACGGCGCGCCTTGCGGTTTTTCCATTCCGCGTCGGAAACCTGAATGTTGGCACAGTCACGCAGCATGATTTCGCAAAGGTGACAGGTGGCGGTCGTGGCAAATATCTGGCCGCGGAAGCCCTGCTTATAAAGCAGCGGCAGGTTGCCGGAGTGGTCGATGTGCGCGTGGGTCAGCAGCACAAAATCAATTTGTGAGGCCGGAACCGGAAGCGGTTCGTTGACAAACACGTTCCGCCCCTGCTCCATGCCGCAATCCACCAGCCCGTAGCGACCGCTCAGCTCGATGAGCGTACAGCTCCCCGTCACCTCATGGGTGGCGCCTAAAAACGTCAGCTTCATAGATTTTTTCTCCTTTCCGGAGCCGCAGGCTCCTTGTCCCGGCGAACGCCGTGAAATGTTTTCTGCTTTGTTTTGGGGAACACGAAAAATTTTTTATGTTTTACGGGAACTTTTTTGCAAAACCCCCGTCTTATAGATTAGCAGGACAAAAATATTTTTTTCAGGAGGACAAACAGATGAAACAGCAAAACTGGATGCAGCGGTTCGTACCGCTGCTGCTGACGCTGATGCTGATGCTCACGCTGCTCTCCGGCTGCGGCAACAGTAGCAGTAGCAGCAGCATCGCCTCTGACGCATCTTACAGCAAAGCGGATATGGTGGCGGAGAATGAGACAGCGGATGTGGCAGAGGACGACGGCTGGTACATGAGCGAGACGGTTTCCGCCTCCGGCCTTGATACGGGCAGCGCAAACACCAGCACAGCCACCGCTTCCGCGCTTGCGGACGCTAAGATGATTTACCGCGCCACGCTGGATATGGAAACCACGAACTTTGACAACGTGACCGCCCTGCTGGACGATCTGGTCGCGGAGTTGGGCGGCTACTATGAAAGCAGCGGCACGGACAATTACGGCACTTACCGCTACGCTTACTATACCGTCCGCATTCCGGCGGAAAACTTTGAGGCGTTTTGCAGCCAGGCAGGGACGCTCTGCCAGCTCAACAGCATCTATCGCACCAGCGAAAACATCGGGGAGCAGTATTATGATACAGAATCCCGCCTTCTCACCCAGCAGACCAAGCTGGATCGCCTGCAAACGCTGCTGGCGCAGGCGGAGAGCATGGAGGATATCATCGCGCTGGAGAGCGCGATTTCCGAAACGGAGCTGGAAATTGAGAACCTGACCGGTACGCTGCGCCGTTATGATTCCCTCGTCGGCTACTCCACCGTGAACATCAACCTGCAGGAGGTCTACCGTCTGACGGAGCAGGAGACGCCCGCCATCGGCTTTGGCGCAAAGCTCTCCGCCGCGCTCCGTTCCGGAACCACCGGATTTGTGGACGGCCTGCAAAGCCTGGTGCTCAGCATTGCCAGCGCGTGGGCCGCCTGGCTGATATTCCTGCTGATCGTGGCCGCTGTCGTTTTCATCGTCATGCGCCGCACCCGCCGCCGCAGACGGAAATCACCGCCGTATCCGCAGGATGAGGATGAAGTGCCGTAACAGGTACACGGCGCTCCCATATGGCTCGTTTGAACCCGTCCGGGCGGCGCAGAAATGCGCCGCCTTACGGTTCTTCATCCGCGCTTTCACCCAGCAGGCGCGCGCTCTCCTCCGTGGGAAGGGCGGAAACGCTGTTTAAGCGACGGTTGATTTGCCGTGTGCGCACGCCGACCAGCTTGTCCAGCTCCGCGCCGGTCTGCTCGATGCGCTTCTGCGCCGCTTGCAGCACGTCTCCGAATGTGGCAAACTCGGTCTTGACCGCACCCAGCACCGTCCAGACCTCGCTGGAACGCTTTTGAATCGCCAGCGTGCGGAAGCCCATTTGCAGGCTGTTCAGCAGTGCGGCAAAGGTCGTCGGCCCCGCGATATTCACGCGATAGAGCCGCTGCAAATCGTCCACCATTCCCATGCGCACGACCTCCGCATAAAGTCCCTCGAATGGAAGGAACATGACCGCAAAATCCGTGGTATTCGGCGGGTCGATATATTTATCGTGAATGTCCTTTGCAAATTCCCTGACACGCCGTTTCAGCGTATCCTGCGCGGTGGATACCGCCGCCGCGTCGCCCCTGTCGTAAGCGTCCAGCAGCGCACTGTAAGCGTCCACCGGGAATTTTGCATCCACCGGAAGATAAACGCCCTGTCCATCCTCGCCCGGCAGCCGGATCGCATATTCCACACGCTGTGTGCTGCCTTTTTTCGTGACGATGTTCTCCTCATACTGCTCCGGCGACAGGATTTCCGTCAAAATCGCGCCAAGCTGGTACTCGCCAAGAATACCGCGCGTTTTTACATTGCTCAGTACTTTTTTCAGGTCGCCGACCCCGCTGGCCAGCGTTTTCATCTCGCCAAGCCCGGTATAAACCTCCTGCAAGCGCTCATTCACGGCCTGGAAGGACTGCGTAATGCGGTCGTTCAGGGTCTTTTGCAGCTTTTCGTCCACGGTGGCGCGCATCTGCTCCAGTTGCCCGTGGTTATCTCTCTGCAGCGTTTCCAGCTGCGTCTGCACCGTGGCGCGGATGGCGTCCAGCGCAGCCTGATTCTGCGCGGAAAACGTGCGGAACTGCTGGTTAACAGAGTCGGTCAGCGTACCGGCAACGGCGCGCATCGTCGCGTTCACCTGTTCGCCGGTTTCCGTGCGGGAAGCACGGTTTTCCGCCAGCAGCTCGGTTTTCAGCCCGGAGACCGCTGCGGCGATTTCCTCCGCAATGCGCTCCCGCAGCGCCGTTTCGTCCGGCGCGCGGCGCAGCAGCAGGATCAGGCAAAGAAGCGCGGCGGCCAGCGACGCAGCAGCAAGGATCAGCGTCAGTGTTTCCATTCCGTCCACCCCCCGTTTTATTCTTCCACACGCAACGCGCGCGCCGCCGTGCACCGCCCCGTTTCGCTCTCAATCGTAAACACGGCGCATTCCATTTTGCAGGAGCCTCCGGCGGAGGCATAACGCCGCGGCGGGTCGCCCAGAAGTCTGCCGATGCTCTGCTCCACTTCAATGCCCAGCACGCTGCGCGCTGGCCCAGTCATGCCAAGATCGGTGATATATCCCGTTCCGCCAGGAAGGACACAGCAATCTGAGGTCTGCACATGGGTATGTGTCCCCCACACGGCACTGGCGCGCCCTTCCAGAAAATAACCCATCGCCAGTTTTTCGCTGGTTGCCTCCGCATGGAAATCCACCAGCGTAATTTTGACATCATCCGCCACATGGTCGCCTTGTTCCGCCGTGTCTGGGAACAGCCCGTCCACCACGACAAACGGGTTATCCGTGTTCGCGTCCAGTGAAAAGCGACCCATAGCATTGATAACACGAATGGGACCAAACGCCGTTTCATAAATGCCGCAGCCCTGTCCGGGACACTGCGGCGCAAAATTCACGGGACGCAGGCAGCGGCTGGTGCGTGACAAATAATCCTGAATTTCCCAACGTGTCCATGTATGGTTCCCCAGTGTGATCACGTCCGCACCCGCGCGGAAAATATCCTCGCATTGAACCGGCTTTACGCCCACCACATTGGCATTTTCGCCGTTCACCACAGTAAAATCGATCCGGTTTTCCCGTTTCACGTCCTCCAGATGGTGCGCAAGAAACTCCAGCCCACCCCGACCGCAGACATCGCCCACGGCAAGCACATTGATCTGCATATTTGTACCTCGCGTTTCCATGAGTTTGTTCTCGCCCGCAAAAGCCACGCAAAGCCAAACGGCGCACCTTTTCTTTTGGGGCGAACGATTGTTTCATATTGCCATTTTACCACAGCGTTATGCCCCGCGCAAACCGGAGTTTTCTCGTTTTGCCTTTCGCTGTCAAACGCTATGCCAATGCATCAGAGCAGCTTTGCAAGTAGCAGCGCATAAAATCACAAAACAGACGCGAATGAAACTGAATGATGCTATAGAAAAAATGCGCTCTGGAAAATCCAAAGCGCATTTTTCATTTGGCAGGGGTTGAAGGGATCGAACCCTCGGCCTACGGTTTTGGAGACCGCCGCTCTACCAGCTGAGCTAAACCCCTGTATCTGTCAAAAAAAAAGAAAATAAATTTGGTGGACCGTCAGGGACTCGAACCCCGGACCGACCGGTTATGAGCCGGATGCTCTACCAACTGAGCTAACGGTCCATGGACCGCCTCACTGAGGAACACGGAGGATGTGGCAAACGAATGTTCCTGCCAAGCCATCGGAACATCTGCTTTTTCGCAGAAAAACATTACAATCTATGATGCCTATGATTCAAATTGCCGCCACGGACTCGTGGCGGCAATTCCGTTTCCTGGCGCCTCCTGTAGGACTCGAACCTACGACACCGCGGTTAACAGCCGCGTGCTCTACCGACTGAGCTAAGGAGGCATATACGAACCTGCGCAGATGCAAATGCAACCACGCAGATTCCTTTTGATGTTGGCATCGACCTATCTTCCCAGTCCGTCGCCAGACAAGTATTTTCGGCACTGCTGAGCTTAACTTCCGTGTTCGGAATGGGAACGGGTGGACCCTCAGCGTTATCAACACCAACTTCTGGTACACCATCAGGGACTCGAACCCTGGACACCCTGATTAAGAGTCAGGTGCTCTACCAGCTGAGCTAATGGTGCATATGGTGACCCGTGGGAGAGTCGAACTCCCGTTTGGGGCGTGAGAGGCCCCCGTCTTGACCACTTGACCAACGGGCCACGCATCACACGTTTGCACCCTGAGAACTGAACAGAGGAAGGATAGAAGGAAGGCGAAGCCTGCATAATTTTTGAATTGTAGGTCAAGCCCTCGGGCGATTAGTATCGG
>JAJBUU010000022.1 GCA_020860205.1 Oscillospiraceae bacterium
TTTGGCGGTCCGCAGGGCGGTCCCCCGCAGGGTGGCCCCGGATTTGGTGGCCCGCAGGGCGGTCCCCCGCAGGGAGGTCCCGGCGGTAAGCCGCCGCTTTCCAGAGAGCGCGTACTCGTCGTTGTGCTGGATCATGAGGACGGCGTTCGCCAGAAAACCATCGCGGAGGAACTGCACGTCAATCCGTCCTCCGTGTCCGAGTTTATCGACAAGCTGGAGGACGACGGCTATTTGGAGCGCCGCGTAGACCCGGACGACAAGCGCGCAACCAGAGTTTACCTGACGGAAAAGGGCAGGGCGCGCGCTTACGAGGTCACAGACGAGCATCAGGCCAAATTCAAGAAGCTGTTCCAGCCGCTGACCGATGCGGAAAAAGAGCAGCTGCTTGCGCTGCTGACCAAGCTCACCGACGCCGCAGAAGCGGACAAAGAAAAGGCATAAAAACATCAAAATCCGAAAAAAACCGCACCGTGGCGCTGCAATGCCCACGGTGCGGTTTTTCATGATTCCCAGATGTCCAGCTTGTCATAGCCCATTTCGATAAATTCCACGATTGCGGTGATAAACCGGATGTTGGTCGGCGTTTGGGAAAAGCTGTCAAACACGCCGCCGAAATAGCGCTGGCGGCGCTCCCTGTTCCCATCCACCCACGCTTTTTCAATCGCGCCGCGAATGGAACGCTCCACGCAATGCGACGTGGTGTTGAACTGCTTTGCAAGGTCGGGATAAAGGATTTTTCGTGATGCCGCGCAGTACATTGCGGTCATCCAGCGCGCGGCGAACGCCTTCGCGCAGAAACTGGTAGCCGTTCAAGTGCGGCATAATGCCAAAGTTCAGCAGCGCTTCGCTGATCACCGGGTCAAAGTTGCGTACAGCGCGCCGCCGCTCCGGCGAAGCCGCCTCACGGATGCGGCACGTCAACTCCTCCAGTCCGCATGGCTTGGGCAGATAGTCCTCCACCCCCAAGCGGCTGACAGCCTGCGCGATGCGGTCATTCACAAAGCCGGAAACGACCACCGTGCGGGGCAGCTTTCCCTCCTGCTTGAGCGCGCGGAGCAGGCTCAGCCCATCCAGCCCCGGCAGCAGCAGGTCGGTCACAAGCACATCCGGCGTACTCTGCAAGAGCTTTTCGTAAGCCACATTTCCCGCCGTCGCCGTGTCCACCACCGTCAGATCCTGCTGCTGTTCGATTTTTGCGCACAGCAGCGCGATAAAATCCTGTGAGGCATCCGCGATGAATACCTGAATCCTCCGTTCCATTTGCCGCTCTCCCTTCCATGCGCCGCCGCCCGGCAGCGCCCACGACAGTTTAACAGTTTGCGGCAAAAAACACAATATTTCGTGTTCGGAAATCTTTCGACAATTCTCCTCGAAATTTTTCAAAGCGCGGACCCGTATCAGAACAGGCTCATCTGGCTGCTCTCCGGCATATCGCCCAGCGCCCCCAGCTCCTTGAGCACGGCGATATGCGTCTGGCTGACCTTTGGACAGGCGTCGCTGACCTCCTCCACGGAGATAAACGACACGACGCGCTCCTTCGCACCCGCAAGGTCGTTGGCCGCCGCTTCGCCCAGACCGGAGATGGAGATGAAGGGCGGACGCAGCTGCGTTTCCCCTACGAGCAGGAACTTCTCCGCGTCCGATTCGTAGAGGTCGATGGGTGCAAAGCTGAAACCGCGCAGGTAAAATTCATAAACCGCCTGCAGGGTCGTCAGCAGATCCTCCTCCTTCGCGGTCGCATCGGGATTCGTTTCAATTTCGTGGATTTTCTTTTTTACCGTTTCCACGCCGCGCGTCATGATTTCCGCGTCAAAGGCATCCTTCTGGCTGCGGCGGTAAAAATAGCAGCTATAAAACGCCTGCGGATAATGCACCTTGAAATAGGCGATGCGAAACGCCATCATCACATAAGCAACGGCGTGCGCCTTTGGGAACAGATAGGCGATTTTGGCAAGCGAGTCGATGTACCACTGCGGCACGTCCAGCTCGTGCATCTTCTCCTCCCAGCCCGCGGAAAAGCCGCCTTTTTTCACCTTGCCCTTGCGGACGGCTTCCATGATCTGGAACGCCATTTTCGGTTCCATGCCCTTGCTGATGAGGTAGAGCATAATATCATCGCGGCAGCCAACGGTTTCCTTGACTGAGGCGGTGCCGCTGGTGATCAGGTCCTGCGCATTGCCAAGCCATACGTCCGTGCCGTGGGAAAATCCGGACAGCCGTACCAGAATATCAAAGCCGTCCGGCTGGGTATCCACCAGCATCTGCCGCGTGAAGCCCGTGCCGAACTCCGGAATGCCGATGGAGCCGGTCTTGCCAATGATGGGGTCGTCGTCCGGCAGACCGAGCGGGCTGGCGGAGCGGAAAATACCCTTTGTGTCCGGGTCGTCCAGCGGGATGGTCTTTGCGTTCACGCCGGTCAGGTCCTCCAGCATCCGGATCATGGTCGGGTCATCATGGCCAAGCTCGTCGAGCTTCAGCAGGTTATCCTCCATGCAGTGATATTCAAAATGCGTCGTGATAATGTCGCTTTTGGGGTCGTCCGCCGGATGCTGCACCGGGCAGAAATCCGTCACATCCATATCCTGCGGGATGATGACAAGACCGCCGGGATGCTGCCCTGTGGTGCGTTTGACGCCCACGCACCCCAGACTCAGGCGCGTTTCCTCCGCTTTGGTGACGGTGCGGTTCCGATCCGTCAGATATTTTTTGACATAGCCATAAGCGGTTTTTTCCGCCAGCGTTCCAATCGTTCCCGCGCGGAACACATGGTCTGCGCCAAACAGCTCCTCTGTATACTTGTGCGCCCGCGCCTGATACTCGCCGGAAAAATTCAGGTCGATATCCGGCGTTTTTTCGTTGCCGGGGTAGCCAAGAAAGGTTTCAAACGGAATATCAAAGCCGTCCTTTTGCAGCGCCGTGCCGCAGACGGGGCAGACTGCATCCGGCATATCCGCGCCGCAGCCCGCGCCGGTGGGATTGGAAAAATCCGTATGGCAGCATTTGGGGCAGCGGTAATGCGGCGGAAGGGAGTTGACCTCTGTAATGCCGGACAGATAGGCCACGATGGAGGAGCCGACCGAGCCGCGGGAGCCGACCAGGTAGCCGTTTTCCAGCGAATTCTGCACCAGCTTCTGCGCGGACATATAAATCACGTCGTATTCGTGTTCCAGGATTGTGTTCAGCTCGGTTTCCACGCGCGTAGTGATGATTTCCGGCGGATGTTCGCCATAAAGCGCGGTCAGGCGCTCATACACCAGACGCTTCAGCTCATCTGCGGAGTTTTCGATTTTTGGCGCAAACAGCCTGCCCTTTGGCAGCAGCTCGATTTCCTCGCACTGCGCCGCGATGGCCTGCGGGTTTTGGATGACCGCACGGTAGCAGTCCTCCTCGCCCAGATAGGCAAACTCTTCCAGCATTTCGTCCGTGGACTTGAAATAAATCGGCAGCGGGCGATCCGCGTCGGAAAACTTTTTCCCGGCCAGCAGGATATGGCGGTATATCTCGTCCTCCGGGTCCAGAAAATGCACGTCCCCGGTGGCGACCAGCGGCTTGCCCATCTCCCGCGCAATGCGGGCGATGCGCCGGTTGAAGTCGCGCAGGTCCTCCTCGTTCCGCGCCTTTCCATCGTCGATCAGGAAATGGTTGTTGCAAACCGGCTGTATCTCCAGATAATCATAAAACGCCGCGATGCGCTTCAGCTCCGCGTCGCTGGCGTTGCGCGTCAGCGCGCGGAACACCTCGCCCGCTTCGCAGGCGCTGCCCAGAATCAGCCCTTCGCGGTGCTGCATGAGCAGGCTCTTGGGAATCAGCGGGTTGCGGTGAAAGTGTGCCAGATAGGAGTCGCTGATGAGCTGATAGAGGTTTTTCAGCCCTGTTCGGTTTTTGACCAGCAGCACGATATGCCGGGACTGCGGCGCGCGGCGGCTCTCCTGCAAAATCGCCGCGATTGCGGGCTGGAGCTGGTCGAGCGTCTCCACGCCCTTTTCCCGCAGCGTGGGAATAAATTTTTCCATGATGCGTGCGACGACCAGCGCGTCGTCCGAAGCGCGGTGGTGGTTAAATTCCGGCAGCGAAAGATAGTTGCTGACTATGTCCAGCTTGTGCCGCTTCAGGTGCGGCAGCAACGCCTGTGCAAGCACCAGCGTATCCAGATAGACCGGCGCATAGTCCATACCGGCGCGCTGGGCGGCGGCAGCGATGAAGCCCACGTCAAAGACCGCGTTATGCGCAACCAGCGGACGGTCGCCGCAGAAATCCAGAAAGGCGCGCAGCGCCTCCGCCTCCTTTGGCGCGCCGGCTACATCCGCATCATGGATGCCTGTCAGCCGTGTGATCTCCGCCGGGATCGGCGCTTCGGGGTCCACAAATGTGTTGAATGTCGCGCCGACCGTCCCGCCGGAGCAGATGACCGCGCCGATTTCGATCAGGCGGTCACGGTCGGAGCGCAGTCCGGTGGTTTCCACGTCAAAGGCGACGTATTCCGTATCCAGCGGCAGGGCGCTTGTCCCGTGGATCGCAAGCCGTTCGTCCACGTCGTTGACAAGATAACCCTCCATGCCATAGATGATTTTTACGCCGTATTTTCCGCCCGCCTTCCATGCGTCCGGGAACGCCTGTGCGCTGCCGTGGTCGGTGATGGCGATGGCCGGATGTCCCCAGTCCGCGGCGCGCTTCACGGCGGCATCCACGTTGGTCAGCGCGTCGAGTGTGGAAAAGCTCGTATGCAAATGCAGTTCCACGCGCTTTTCCGCCGCGCGGTCCTGCCGCTGCGGGGGCGCGGCGGCGGTTTGAATGCCGTGCGGACACAGAGAAATATCGTCGTCATAACGGTCGTAGCGGACGCTCCCGGCGATGGTCAGATACATCCCGTCGTGTATTTTTTCCACGATCCCCTTGTCCGGGTCGCCCTCGCGGATGTACTTTGATACATGAATGCTGCCGCGCTCGTCCGTGATGCAAAAGCTCAGCACTACCGCGCGCGTTTTTGCGATCTCACGGCTGTCCGTGGCAAAGACTCTGCCGCGCACGACCACGCTGCCGCTCTCCATGTTCAGCGTATCCATTGCCACGGGTTCCCCGCGGACAGCTTTGCCCATCAGCACATCGCCGGTGCGCGCCGCGCCGGATTTCCCGTTTGCCGCTGAAGCGGACTGTTTTGGGTAATCCGCGCGCAGCTCCACGTTTTGCAGCGCATACTCCGTCCGAAGCTGCTCCTCCAGCATGGAAAGCTCCGCCGGAGCGGGTGCGCGCGAAAAAAAAGCCTCCGCCAACATTCGGCGCGGCGCACGCTCTATAATCACACTGGTCAGGTACGCCGCGTCCAGCCCGCCGCACAGCTCCTTTAGATGCGCGCAGCAGGGAAACAGTTCCAAAAATGCCGCTTTTTCCGCCATGATTTATGTGTTCTCCATCTTTTTGCGTTCAGTCCGCCGCGCCCGTGTCATCCGTTTGCGTTCAGTCCGCCGCGCCCGTGTCATCCGTTTCGATGAGCCGCAGCAGCGCCGGAACCATCTCCGATTCTGCCACCTTGCCGACGATTTCGCCCTTTTTGAACAGCACCGCCGCGCCGCGCCCGCCGGCCAGACCATAGTCTGCCTCACGCGCTTCGCCCGGCCCGTTGACAACGCAGCCCATCACTGCAACGCTGATGTCCCGCTGGCAGCCGGAGAGCCGCTCCTCCACCTGCTTTGCCGTGCCGATCAGGTCGATCTCCGTCCGTCCGCAGGTGGGACAGGAGATGATATGTACCCCGCCGCGGCGCAGGCCAGTCGCCTTCAGGATGGCGATCCCGGCTTTGACCTCCTCCTCCGGTGCGGCGGTCAGCGAAACGCGCAGCGTGTTCCCAATGCCGGAGAGCAGCATCGCGCCGATTCCGGCGGCGGAGCTGACTGTTCCCTGATAGCTGGTTCCGGCTTCCGTCACGCCAAGATGCAGCGGATAGGGAAAGCGTTCCGCCGCCAGCGCGTAAGCCTCCACGGTCAGCGGAACGGAGCTGGCCTTGAGCGAAAGACAGATGTCATAAAAGCCACAGCGCTCCAGCATTTCCACATGACCGGCGGCGCTTTCCACCATCGCCTCCGCCGTCGGCGCGCCATAGCGTTCCAGCAGCCGCTTTTCCAGCGAACCGGCGTTGATGCCGATGCGGATGGGGATGCCGCGCGCCTTGCAGGCCGCGGCAACTGCTTCCACACGCTCCGGCGCGCCGATGTTGCCGGGGTTGATGCGGATTTTGGCTACGCCCGCCGATGCAGCCGCCAGCGCCAGCCTGTAGTCAAAATGGATGTCCGCCACCACCGGCAGCGGAGAAGCCGCGCAAATGGCCGGAAGCGCCGCCGCGCTTTTCTCATCCGGCACTGCAAGGCGCACGATGTCGCAGCCGGCTGCGTGCAGTCTGCGGATTTGCGCCAGCGTGGCCTCCGTATCCCAGGTTTTGGTATTGCACATGGACTGCACCGTCACCGGCGCGTCCCCGCCGAGTGGAACGCCGCCTACATTCAGCTTTTTTGTATCTTCCCGACGCATCGTTTCAAACCTCCGTCGTGCTGCGCCGCATTCGATGCAATGCGGCGGTTTCATATGGCGTCACCGCATCTCCTATCGCATGAGAATGCGAATGACGTCGTTGAACATCACCATCACCATCAGCCCCATCAGCAGGATAAAGCCTGCGGTGTGGATATATCCCTCATATTTTGGATTCACCCTGCGGCGGCTGACGGTCTCGATGCCCCATGTGATGAGCAGGAAAAACACCTGCCCGCCGTCCAGCGCCGGAATGGGCAGCATATTCATCACGGCAAGGTTCACCGCGATAAGCGCAAAAATACAGACGAAATTGAACGCCGCCTCCCCGCCGGTTTCCGCTTCCACAGAAACCTGATTGACCATATCCACAATGCCGATCACGCCGGAGAGGTCGCGGACTCCCACCGCGCCGGTGACAAGGTCGCCCAGCGAGTGCCAGATGAGGCGGACGAGGTCCAGTGATTCATACCATGAGTAACGCAGGTTGGCGGCCAATCCGTCCTCCCGCGCAGCAAAATAAATCCCATAGTGCTGTATGGTGGAACCGTTTTCCAGCGTATAGGTCCGGGGCGTCAGCACAAAGTCCTCCAGCGTCACGCGCGTGCCGTCGCGTATCAAGACGATGCGGTGCGTATCCTCCCCGGAGCGGGCAAGATATTCCGCGACGTTGCCTGTAAAATAGGTACGATGTCCGTCAACGCTGTAGATGCGGTCACCCACCTGCAAGCCGTCCGTCCCCTCATAAGGGCAGCCCTCCATAAACTGCACGATGATCGGTTCGGAAAAGTTCGCCTGCGGCGCGACGCAGAGGAGCAGGAGAAAACCGAGCAGAAAGTTCATTGCGGCTCCGGCGCAGAGGATGAGGATGCGCTGCCACGGCGCTTTTGACGTGAACGCACGCGGATCGTCGCTGTCCTCGCCCTCACCCTCCATCGCGCAGTAGCCGCCGATGGGCAGCAGGCGCAGGGAATAGAGCGTTTCTTTGCCCTGCCGCTTCAGCAGCTGCGGCCCCATGCCAAGCGAAAACTCGTTGACCTTTACGCCGCAGGCCTTTGCAACCAGAAAGTGCCCCAGCTCGTGATCCGCGATCAGGGCGCTGAATGCGATAATTGCCAGAAGGATATACATATGCGTTAATGGTTCCTCAAAACATAGTTTCTTGCCAGCGCGTCCGCTGCCAGAATGGTATCCAGCGTGTCCGCAGTGCCTGTTTCTATGCTATCCAGTGCGGCGGCGACACATTCATAAATTTTTCCAAACGGGATCTCTCCCTGCAGAAAAAGCGCCACCGCCGCCTCGTTTGCGGCGGAGAGCACCGCCGGAGCGGTGCCGCCGCGCCGCGCCGCGTCGATCGCCAGCGCAAGGCAGGGCGTGTTTTCCATGTCCGGCTCGAAAAATTGCAGGGAACCCGCAGAGAACAAATCCAGCGGCGCTGTCCCGGTCGGGGCGCGGTCCGGGAAGGTCAGCGCATATTGAATCGGCAGTCCCATGTCCGGGACCGCCATCTGTGCCACCACGCTGCCGTCGCAAAATTCCACGGCGGAATGCACCACGCTCTGCGGGTGAATCAGCACGGTGATTTGTTCCGGCGTCACACCAAACAGGCGCATGGCTTCGATAAATTCCAGCCCCTTATTCATCATTGTGGCGCTGTCCACGCTGATTTTTGCGCCCATGCTCCAGTTTGGATGGGCGACGGCCTCCGCCGGAGTTTTGTGATAGGTTTCCGCGCGCGTCATGCCGCGGAACGGTCCGCCGGATGCGGTCAGCAAAATGCGCTTCAAATGCGGTGCGCGCAGACGGGAGCCGAGCGATTGAAAAATTGCGGAATGCTCCGAATCCACGGGGATGATCTCCGAGCCGCGCGCCTGCGCGCGCGCCATGACCAGCTCACCGGCGCAGACCAGCGTTTCCTTATTGGCCAGCGCAATGCGTTTGCCCGCGTCGATCGCAGCAAGCGTCGGCTTTAAGCCCACGGAGCCGGAGACGGCTGTCACAACGCAGTCACTCTCCGCTATGGCCGTTGCCTCAACCAGTCCCTCCGGGCCGGATACGACCTTTGTTTCCGTGTCCGCCAGCGCAATGCGCAGCGCCCGCGCCGCGTCCGCGTCATAAACGGCGGCAAGGCGCGGGGAGAAGCGGCGCGCCTGTTCCTCCAGCAGTTTGACGCTCCGCTGTGCGGAAAGCGCGCAGACCGGAATGCCCAGCCGCTCCGCCGCCGCGAGGCTCTGGCGCCCGATGCTCCCGGTGGAGCCGAGCACACTGATGCAGCGCACCATATCAAACCACCGTCGCTTTCGTAATGGCCGGGACCCATGCCGCCAGCAGCTCGACTGTTACAGCTACCCACGTCATGCTGTCAAAACGGTCAAGCGCGCCGCCGTGACCGGGTATCAGGTTCCCGTAATCCTTGACCCCGAACAGCCGCTTCACAGCGGAAAAGCTCAAATCGCCAAGCTGCGCGGCCAGCGCGCCAAAGAAGCCGTAAACGCCGAGTACCGCGAAATTGGCTGCAAAGCCTGCAGCCCGCAAAACCACGCCGTAGAGCAGCATCATCCCGATTGCCGCGAGGAAGCCGCCGACGCTCCCCTCAATGGTCTTGTTGGGGGAGAGCCGGGGGGTCAGCTTGTGCCGTCCCAGAAACACGCCCGCAAAATAGGCGCCCGTATCGCTGGAAAATGCCGCGACAAAGGGCAAAAGCGCATAGACCCTGCCGTTTTCCAGCAGCGCAAGGCGCACGATTGCGGCGAGCAGCACGGGCAAAATCCCGCCTGCGAGGAGCGCGGCGGAAACGGTTTCAAATTCCATCGTGGTTTCATGCCGGAAGGAGAGCATCAGCTCCCCAAAGAGCGCCACAAACAGCAGAAACAGCGCGAGAACATACACCCGTCCGGGGTCAAAGAACACGGAAAAGAACGGGATGCAGAACGCGCTGAGCGTGGCATAGATATAAATGCGAAGGCCGCCGTTTTTTTCCGTGCAGCGCAGAAATTCCCACGCACAGCAGGCAGCAACCGCGCCGACAAAGAGCGCAAGCAGCCACACCGGCGCGAGAAAAATGAGCAGCAAAAGAAGCGGGACGGCGATGACCCCGACAATCACGCGAGTTGACATATGGCTTCCTCCTCTATGGGACGTACCGGTCCCCGCGTATCACGCGGGAACCGGTCTTTTACAAAAAAACGCTGGGGATTTGGTTCCGGGCCTGACTCTGCCTTTGGTTCAAAGTCCGCCGTAACGGCGGTTGCGCTGCTGATAGGCGGCAATGGCACGGTGCAGCTCGCTCCTGTCAAAGTCCGGCCAGAGTACGTCCGTGAAATAAAGCTCTGTGTACGCGGTTTGCCACGGCAGAAAGTTGCTCAGCCGCTGCTCCCCGCCGGGACGGATCAGGAGGTCCGGGTCCGGAATATCCGCAGAATAGAGCAGCGCGCCAAATCCGGCCTCGTCCAGCTCATTTTCCGTGCCGGATTTTACCATCTCCGCCCAGCGCTGCGCGGCGCGCACGATTTCCGCGCGCCCGCCGTAGTTGACGCAGATGTTTACCTGGCAGCCGTCCACAATGCTGCGGCTGAGTTCGGCTGTCCGGTCGATCAGCGCCCGCAGGCGCGGAGAGAGAACGGAAACATCGCCAAAAAACTTAACGCGCACCTTGTCCTCCACCATCGAGGCGATCAGCTCCTCCAGCTTTTCTCCAAGCAGCCGCATGATGGTGTCCACTTCCTCCTGCGGGCGCTTCCAGTTCTCCGTGGAGAACGCATAGACGGTCAGATAGCGGATGCCGATGGACTGGCAGTATTTTGCGATGGTGCGAAAGGTCTTTGTGCCGCTGATGTGTCCCGCCGTGCGGGGCAGTCCGCGCCGTTTCGCCCAGCGGCCATTGCCGTCCATGATGATGGCGATATGCTGCGGGAGATGCGCCATGTCGATTTCCGGGAGGACCCTGCTTTCTTTCGCCGTAGCCATTAAATTTCGGACAGCTCCTTTTCCTTCTTCGCGCAGAGGTCGTCCACCTTTTTGATATAGCTGTCGGTTTCCTTCTGCATATCTTTTTCCATATTTTTATAGTCGTCCTCCGTGATTTCGGAGGCCTTCTGTTGCTTTTTGAATTTTTCCATCGCGTCGCGGCGGATATTGCGCACGGCGACCTTTGCCTCCTCGCCGTACTTTTTCACCTGCTTTGCCAGCTCACGGCGGCGCTCCTCCGTCAACTGGGGAAAGACCAGACGGATGACCTTTCCGTCGTTCTGGGGATTGATGCCGAGATCGGAAACCAGCAGCGCCCGCTCGATCCCTTTCAGCACGCTGCTGTCCCACGGCTGGATGGCCAGCGTGCGTGGATCGGGTGTGGAAATGGTGGCCACCTGCTGAATCGGCGTTTCCACGCCGTAATAGTCCACCGTGATGCGGTCCAACACCGCGGCGTTGGCGCGTCCCGCGCGCACGGAGTTGAAGTTCTCCAGCAGCACGGAACAGGTTTTTTCCATTCGATCAGTAAATTCCTTGTAATCAGACATGATTTGCTTTTCCTCCTGTTTAGTCAACCTTCGTGCCGACGGCCTCGCCGCAGACCGCGCGGATGATGTTCTCCGGGTCTGCCACGGCAAAAACGATCAGCGGGATGTGGTTATCTCCGGCCAGACTGGTGGCCGTGGAATCCATGACCTTCAGGTGCCGCGACAGCACCTCGTCGTAAGTGATGTGCGTGTAGCGGACCGCATTGGGATCGGTGCGCGGGTCCGCGCTATATACCGCGTCGATGTTTTTTGCCAGCAAAATCGCGTCCGCCTGAATCTCGGCGGCGCGCAGCACGGCGGCGGTATCCGTGGAAAAATAGGGATTGCCGGTGCCGCAGCCAAAGATGAGCACCTTTCCGTCCCGCAGGTGATCCATCGCCTTTGGCCTTGCAAACGGCTCCGCGATCTCCGGCATACTGACGCCGGTCTGCACCCGCGCGGCGACGCCGATCTGCTCAAATACGTCGCAGAGCGCAAGCGCGTTCATGGTCGTGGCCAGCATTCCCATGTGGTCGGCGCGGGTGCGTTCCATTTTTCCGCCGCCGTCCTTTACGCCGCGCCAGAAGTTGCCGCCGCCCACGACAACGGCGACCTCCACGCCAAGCGCCACGCAGCGCCCGACTGCCGAGCAGACGCTGCGGATGAGGTCAAAGTCCAGTCCGAACGACTTTGACCCGGCCAGCGCCTCGCCGCTGATTTTTAGAAGAATACGCTTATACGCAGGTTTTGCTTCCATTGGAGTTCCTCCTGTTTCTTACGTTTTTTGTTTTGGGCGGCGCCACGCAAATGGCGCTTGTCGAATGATGCGGCGTCACCCTCTGAAAAAAGAGCTGCTGTGCGGCGGCGCGTTCTCTGCCAGCCGCTTCCTGCGGACATTATAGCATGATTTCCCGATTTTGACAATACGGCAGCTTGATTTCCCACGGAAATCAATTTCCCCCTGCGGCTCTGAACGATTGCTCCCCCACACAGGGCGGCAGCGTTGTATTTTTAAGGCAGCGTTGCATAAATCGACGGAGCGACCTGCTTTCGCTGTGTGACGATACCCACAGGGCACTTATACCCGCAGGGCACTCGGTAAGCAAAGACGCGCTCGGAGAAGGGGAACTTACGGCGGCGCGTTCCCTGCACCGCCGTAAGGGTTTCCCTTCGGACGCACCTTTGCCTGCTTTCCTTGCGTAAGGAAAGCAGGTTGTCGCCGCAGCGATGAAACCGACCAGCTCCCGCAGGAGCGAAACCAGCCCACCCCAGCACATTGCGACCAACCGGAGCGGGTAAAAATTACCTGCATTTCCAGAAGCGGGGCAAAGTAAAGTAAATGCTCCCGCCCTGTCCGCCGCAGTTTCTGCTTGCTTATTTCCCGCGTTTGAGATAGAATAAGACGGATATATTCCGGAAAGGACAGACTGGAGAGAATCATGGATCAGAACGTAAAACAGCAAATCGAGCGGCGGCGGACGTTCGCCATTATTTCACACCCGGACGCGGGTAAGACCACGCTGACGGAGAAGCTTCTGCTTTACGGTGGGGCGATCCGCTCCGCAGGCTCGGTCAAAGGCAAGCAAAGTGACCGCCACGCGGTCAGCGACTGGATGGAGCTGGAGCGGCAGCGCGGCATCTCCGTCACCAGCTCCGTACTGCAGTTTGAGTATGAGGGCTACTGCATCAACATTCTGGATACGCCTGGTCACCAGGACTTTTCCGAGGATACCTACCGCACGCTGATGGCTGCGGACTCCGCGATCATGGTCATTGATGCGGCCAAAGGCATCGAACCGCAGACGCGCAAGCTGTTCCGCGTCTGCGCGCGGCGCGGTATCCCTATCTTCACCTTCATCAACAAGCTGGACCATGCCGCGCGCGACCCCTTTGACCTGCTTGACGAGCTGGAAACGGAGTTCGGCATTTCCACTTATCCGATGAACTGGCCGGTCGGCTCCGGCGCGACCTTCCGCGGCGTTTATGATCGAGAAACGCGCGAGCTTTTGACCTATGATACCTACCATGGCGGCGCACAGCGCCTGGAAAGCCGCCGCTGTCCCATCGCGGACGAAGCGGCGCTGGACGCGCTGATCGGCGCGGAGGCGCGGCAGGCGCTGCAAGAGCAGACGGAGCTGTTGGACGGCGCGGGCGCGGAATTTGACCTGGAACAGGTGCGTCTTGGGCGGCTCAGCCCTGTGTTTTTCGGTTCGGCGCTGCACAATTTCGGGGTCGAGCAGTTTTTGGAGAGTTTTCTGAAGCTCACCACGCCGCCCCTGCCGCGCAGGACGGACAGCGGTGCGATGGTAAACCCGTTAGACGAGGGCTTTTCCGCCTTCGTCTTTAAGATTCAGGCCAATATGAACAGGGCGCACCGGGACCGCATCTCTTTCCTGCGCGTCTGCTCCGGGCATTTTTTGCGCGGACGGGAATATCTGCATGTCCAGAGCGGGCGCACGATGCGCCTGCCCCAGCCGCAGCAAATGATGGCGCAGGAGCGGGAGATCCTGGACGAAGCCTTTGCGGGGGACATCATCGGCGTATTCGACCCTGGCGTGTTCGCAATCGGTGATACGATTTGCGAGGTCGGCCAGCCGCTGCGTTTTTCCGGTATCCCGACATTTGCGCCGGAGCATTTTGCCGTTATTGAACAAATCGACTCGATGAAACGCAAGCAGTTTGCGAAGGGCATGACCGAAATCGCGCAGGAGGGCGCGATCCAGATTTTCTTTTATCCGAACAGCGGCATGGAGCAGGTGATCGTCGGCGTGGTCGGCGTGCTGCAATACGATGTGCTGAAATTCCGCATGAAAAGCGAGTACGGCGTGGAATTTCGTCAGCGCGACCTGCCGCATGAGCTGATCCGACGTGTGCAGAACCCCGGATTCAACGCTTCGGACTTCAACCTGCCTTCCGACGTGCTGTGGGTGCGCGACGTGCGCGGCGGCGACCTGTTGATTTTCAACGGACAGTGGACCGTTCGCTGGGCGGAGGAAAAAAACGAGGGATTGCAGCTCCACGAATTCCACGAGGATATTGAATGAACCCGGCACAAGCGCACAGCGGGACGTTTTGCATAACGTCCCGCTGTGCGCTTGTTTTTGCCGCCGCACGGTTCCGCGCTGTCCGGAGCGTGCGGTTCACCTTTTTTGATTGCCGTCGTACCATGCGGGCATTTGTTCTCCGTTTCCGGCACCGGCGCGCCAGGCGAGCCGCACCGCGTCTGGAACTGCAAGCGGGCGTGCCGGAAAACAAAACCGCGCGATTTCCAGAAACGGAAACCGCGCGAACATTTTTTTGGAGGCGCCACCCGGAATCGGACCGGGGAATCGCGGATTTGCAGTCCGCTGCCTTACCGCTTGGCTATGGCGCCATAGAAACGATTTGCTCCATGCGAATGGAGCAAATCGCCGGATTTTTCTGGAGCGGCCTACGAGGCTCGAACTCGCTACCTCCACCTTGGCAAGGTGGCGCTCTACCAGATGAGCTAAGGCCGCAGATGGTGCCTCAGGCCAGAATCGAACTGGCGACACGCGGATTTTCAGTCCGCTGCTCTACCAACTGAGCTACCGAGGCAAATATGGAAACACAATGTACAGATTCGGCGTGGTGGAGACGACTGGACTCGAACCAGTGCCCCCCTGCTTGTAAGGCAGGTGCTCTAACCAGCTGAGCTACGCCTCCATAACGAAGTGCCGTTCCAAACAACGCTTACTGATTATACTAAAGCATTCCCGAATTGTCAAGTAAAATTTTTCTATTTTTTGCACAAAAAACAATCGCCGGTGTGACCGTCGATTATACCGACGGCCTGCAAATAGGAGTAGAGGATGGTGGAACCGACAAAACGCATCCCGCGCCGCCGCAGGTCTGCTGAAAGTGTGCGGGAGAGCGGGCTTTCCACAGCCTGGTCACACGGCTCCCGCAGCACCGCATTGCCGCAAAAGTCCCAGAGATAGCGGTCAAAGCTGCCAAATTGGACCTGAAGCTGCAAAAACACGGCGCTGTTGCCGATCGCGGCGCGGATTTTGGCGCGGTTGCGGATGATGCCCGCGTCCGCAAGCAGCCGTTCCACATCCGCTGTGCCATAGGCCGCCACCTTCGCAGCGTCAAAGCCATCGAACGCGCGGCGAAAGTTTTCCCGTTTGTTCAGCACACATTCCCACGAGAGCCCCGCCTGAAAGCTCTCCAGGATCAGCAGCTCATAAAGCTGCCGGTCATCGTGGCAGGGGCGGCCCCATTCCTTGTCATGGTAGCGTATATAGACAGGGTTATTCAGGTTGACCCATGCGCAGCGCGTCGGCTTTATTTGCATGACGGGCTTCCTTTCTCCGTGGACTTTTTGCGGCGTGGCTCCGTTTCGTAGTTTATTATACCATATGTGCATTTTGCAGGGCAAGGAATTTTTTCACGTTGTCAAAATCCGCCGAAGGAGGCGGTAGAGAGGAAAAATAATTTTAAAAATTTCACAAAAAAATACTTGACAAAGTAAGGAGGGTGTGGTATAGTTTTAACCGTAAAGAGGATTTATAGATATACGGCTCCTTGAAAGGATGGGAGCGAGAGGCGACTGAGGCGCGTTGGTCGGGGTTGGTCTTTCAAGTGGCTCGCTTAGAGAAGTGTATTTGTTGAAGGCAGAAGGAATATCCTAGGCAAGTGTGAAAAAGCCATCGGTCGTCGAAAAAAGATAATTCGCAGAAATGGAGGTAAACAAATGATGTTAGATAATAAGAGTGAGAAATAGCCCTTAGCTGCAAATTCAAGGCTGCGCAGCTAAGGGCTATTTCTTTTTCTTCCTCTGCCGCATGAAGCGGGAAAGAACTGCATACGGAACCAAACCAATCTCCTGTCCGCACAGCGCTGCGGCGGGGGTTTTTTGTTTTTCTGCGCCGCATAGACAAATAGCCGACGCATTGAACCCGGAGAAACCGCTGCCAGAAAATTCCGGCGGCATTTTGCAAAAAAGCAACGCAGGTTCCTGCCGTTTGCACAGAGAGCGCGAGTATGAATCAAGTCCGCGCTGCGGCTTCCCGGAAAGGGAAACCGGCGAACCGTAGGGCCAGACGGAGCGGGATGTTTTGATATTTGACCGAAAAAATAGATTTCTCTGTTTTTTGTTTGAATCCGATCCTCAGCTGATCATATCAGCGGGCAGCAACAAAAAGCGCGTGTTCTTAAACGGCACTTCAAATGCTGCCAAAGAACACGCGCTGTGGTCCGAGTGGCGGGACTTGAACCCACGGCCTCTTGACCCCCAGTCAAGCACGCTACCATCTGCGCTACACCCGGATATGCGGCGCTGGAAACACATCACACATCCAGCGCTCGATTATCTTAACACACAAAAGACCAAAATGCAAGCCTTAAATTTTATAATTCCTCGAAATTTACCGGCTGCGCCGTGAGCTGCTCGCCGACCTTGTAAATATCGCCCGCGCCGATGGTCAAAATCAAATCGCCGGGTGCGGCGATGAAACGCAGGGTTTTGACAATTTCCGCAAAATTGTCAAAATACATGGCGTTTGGAATACGAACGGCAAGGTCGCGTGACGAGATGCCGACCGTATTCTGCTCCCGCGCGGCATAAATCTCCGCAAGGATCGTCATATCCGCACGCCCAAGCTGTAATATGAAGTCCTCAAACAGCGCCTTCGTGCGGGAATAGGTGTGCGGCTGGAACACCACGATGCGCCGCTTGTACCCAAGAGTTTCCGTGGCGTCCAGCAGCGCCTTCAGTTCGCCGGGGTGGTGCGCATAGTCGTCATAGACATCCGCACCGTTGAACTTGCCCTTGAACTCAAAGCGCCGTCCCGCGCCGTTGAACGCGGCAAGGCCATATTTTACCGAAAGCGGGTCGCAGCCGACGGAAATCGCCGCAGCACAGGCGGCGAGCGCATTCTTTACATTATGCAGCCCCGGAACGTGCAGCGTGACATGGGTAAACACGCTGCCGTGGTACATCACATCAAAGTCCGAGCGCGTGCCAAGATAGCGGATGTCTTTTGCCCAAAGGTCCGCCGCATCGGTCAGACCAAAGGTCAGCATTTCCCGCCCCAGCGGGCGCACAGCCTCCATCGTGTTTGCGTCGTCCATATTGACGATGAGCGTACCGTTCGGCGGCACATGGGACGCAAATTCGCAGAAGGAGTTCTGAATATCCGCCAGGTCTTTGAAAAAGTCCAGGTGGTCCGCCTCAATGTCCAGAATCACGCCCACGGTCGGATAAAAGTTCAGGAAGGAATTGCAATATTCGCAGGATTCCATGATGATGGTGTCGCCCTGTCCGACACGATGCCCCGCGTGCAGCAGCGGGAGCGTGCCGCCGATCATCACAGTGGGGTCCATTTGCGCAGCCATGAGGATATGGGTGGTCATGGAGGTCGTTGTGGTCTTGCCATGGGTGCCGGAGATGCAGATCGCGTTTTTGTAGTCCAGCATGATCGCGCCCCACGCCTCCGTGCGCTCAAACACGGGGATGCCCAGCGCGTGGGCGGCGGCGATCTCCGGGTTGTCGTCATGGACGGCGGCGGTGCGCACGACAAAGTCCAGTTCCGGCGTGATGTTCTCCGTCCGGTGTCCGATCAGAACATCTATGCCCTTTTTCCGCAGACGTGCCACATTGTCGCCATCGCGGATGTCCGAGCCGCGGATATACAGACCCATCCCGGAGAGCACTTCCGCCAGCGGCGACATGGAAACGCCGCCGATTCCAACCAGATGTCCCCGCGCGCCTGGCCGGATATATTCTGCAAAACGATTCATTTCAAAAAACTCCTATCGGTTCAGGCTCGCAGACCGCGCGGCAGACCGTGACGATCATTCCGAACCTTTGTTCCGCGTGCCATTATACAATCAATTTATGGAAAACACAAGCGCTTTATGCGGTTTGCCAGAGCGGCAGCATTTATTTTACTTCGCATGCTTCTGGAAATAGAGGAGAATTTTTATCCGTTCCGGCTGACCGCAATGTGCAGGAGCGAGTGCGTTTCGCCTCTGTGGAGGCGACTTCCTTTCCCTGTGCAAGGAATACCCACAGGGTACTTAGGAAGCAAAGGTGCGCCCGAAGGGAAACCCTTACGGCGGCGCAAGGAACGAGCCGCACGCACAAGGCGCATACTCCCACACCCGTCCCGGAGCCTGGTTGTCTGCGCCTTCAGCGCTGCCGCAGCGGACCCGGTTGCCTTGCATCTGCGCTGTTGCCTAGCGTGCGGGGAAATTCGGGTTTGCAAATGCGCAGCGCCTGCGTTATACTGAACAAAAGCGGCCCATTTCGACAAAAATCTGCAATGGAGGAGGGGACTCCCATTGACCCGTCTGCTCACCCGTGATAAGAGCTTTTACCGCACGTTGGGGCGGCTGATGCTGGCCATCGTGCTGCAAAATGTCGTGGCCTACTCCGTCAACATGGCGGATAACCTGATGCTGGGAACTTACAGCCAAATCGCGCTCTCCGGCGCGGCGACGGTGAACCAGATCCAGTTCCTTGTTCAGCAGATGACGCTGGCCATCGGAGACAGCCTTGTGGCCATCTCCACGCAGTATTGGGCAACGCGCCGCACGGAGCCGATTTGCCGCCTGACCGGGCTTGCGCTCGGCGCGGCGGGGATATTCAGCGTGCTGGTCTTTGCCGCGGTTTCGCTTCTTCCGCACGGTATCCTCTCGCTTTTCACTACAGACGCGGAAATACTGGCATCCGGCGCCGTTTATCTTGACCTCATTCGCTATACCTATCCGCTGTTTATTCTGTCCACCGTGCTGATGTCCTGTCTGCGCAGCGTGGAAACCGTCGGCGTTTCATTTGCGATCTCCGTCGTATCGCTGGTCGTGAACTGCGCCATCAACTACACGCTGATTTTTGGGCGCTTTGGGTTCCCGGAGATGGGCATTCGCGGCGCGGCAGTCGGCACGCTGGTCGCCCGCGCGCTGGAGCTGCTCATCGTACTTGCCTATATCCTGTTCCGCGACAGGAAGCTGCGGCTTTTCGCGTCGAATCCCTTCCGCGGGTGCCTGAAATATCGAATGGACTATTGGAAGCTGCTCTGGCGCTCGCTGGTTTCCTATACGCTCTGGGCGCTGGCCACACCGATTCAGGCCGGGATACTTGGCCGGCTTTCGGCGGACGCGATCGCGGCGAACTCCGTTTCCACCACGCTGTTCCAGTATCTCAAGGTCGTCACCCGCGGCGAGGCCTCCGCCTCCGCTGTACTCATCGGGCGCACCGTTGGCGAGAACAACTTTGGAAAGCTGCGGGAATACTGCCGCACACTGCAAGCGCTCTATCTTGGCGCGGGACTGCTGCTCTCGGTGGCGCTCTTTTTCATCCGTGTTCCGCTGCTCTCCCTCTATGTGCTGAATGACAGCGCCCGCGAGATGGCAAATCAGATTTTGATCCTGCTTTGCTTCGTCTTTGCAGGCATGGCCTATCAGATGCCCTGCGCCTCCGGCATCGTTCGAGGCGGCGGGGATGTCAACTATACGCTGTATCTCAACGTCATTTCCACATGGGGCATCGTCATGCCACTCTCCTTTGCCGCCGCGTTCCGCTGGCAGCTCCCGGTCGTTGCGGTGGTGTTTTTCCTGAACTGCGATCAGATTTTCAAGTGCCTGCCGACTGCCATCCGCGTCAACCGCTACAAATGGGTGCGCCATCTCACGCGGGACTGACGCGCTGCCGCAAAACAAAAAACCGAAAGCGGACAAAAATTCTTGCAATATTCCGCCGAAAGCTGTAATATAATATGGAGAGTAGTCTGTATCAGGATGGCGCTGCGCGGGTCATGCGGCGCTATTCCCCAAAATGTCTGCGGGAGGTGTGGGATATGGAGCCGCGTTTCGGGTTTATTCATGAAAAATTTGACATCAAGCTGTTGATCCTCTTTGTCCTGCGCCACCTCCCGGCGGAAATCGACGCGGAGCGCCTGGCGGAGCTGGTGTTGATCGACGGGGGTGTTGATTACTTTGAGTATAAGCAATGCCTGGCGGAGCTGGTGAACACCGCGCAGGTGGAAGCGTCGGAGGACGGCTGCAGCCTGACAGCAAAGGGCGCGCGCAACTGCGAGATACTGGAAAAAAGCCTGCCCTATTCCGTCCGCGCAAAGGCGGAACGCATCCTGGCACCCGTGGTGGAGGAAATGCGCCGCAGCGAGCTGGTGCTGGCCAACCATGAGGTGGGCGAGAACGGTGTGACCGTCTATCTTTCCATGAGCGATGGCATCGGAAATATCTTTGACCTGAAAATCCTTGTTGCGGACGAGACGCAGGCAAAAACGATGGAGCGCAGCTTCCGGCGCGATGCGGAGGGGATTTACCACCGCTTTGTCGCGGCGCTCACAGAGCAAAAATAAAAGGCGGCGCGCCGCCAATGAAAGGCTGAACACAGATATGGAGAATGTAAGCTATATTCCAGTGGGTTATGAGAGCCTGCTCGGCGTTTATGACACACAGATGGCCATCAGTCTGCTGCACCGGCTGTTTGAGGATGATCTCTCCGCCGCGCTGAACCTCTCGCGTGTTTCCGCGCCGCTCTTTGTGGAGGAACAGACCGGACTGAACGACAACCTGAACGGCTATGAGCGCCCGGTAGGCTTTGAAATTCGATATACCGGCACGGAGGCGCAGGTGGTGCAGTCGCTTGCCAAGTGGAAGCGCATGGCGCTCCACCGCTACGGCTTTCCCGCCGGGCGCGGCCTGTATACCAATATGAACGCCATCCGGCGGGATGAGGATGTGCTGGATAACCTGCATTCTGTCTATGTTGACCAATGGGACTGGGAAAAGGTCATCACCCCGCGGGAACGGACGCTGGATTACTTAAAGGGGACGGTGCTGGACATCCTGCGCGCCGTGCGTGATACGCAAAAGACGCTGCAATCCATCTATCCCAAACTCTCGCAGCTTCCGGCGGTGGAAACGCATCCGCAGTTTGTCTCCGCACAGGCGCTGGAGGACCGCTGGCCGGAGCTTTCTCCAAAGGAGCGGGAAAACCGTGCCGCGCGGGACTGCGGCAGCCTGTTTGTCACCGGTATCGGCGGTGCGCTGAAAAGCGGCGCGACGCACGATGGACGCTCGCCCGACTATGACGACTGGGAGCTGAACGGCGACCTGCTGCTTTGGGACGAAACGCTGCAATGCGCGATGGAGATCAGTTCGATGGGCATTCGTGTGGACGCAAACGCGCTGGATCGCCAGCTGACCATCGCGGGCTGCGACGAGCGCCGGACGCGCACGTATCATCGGATGCTCCTGAACGGCGAGCTGCCGCAGACCATTGGCGGAGGGATCGGTCAGTCGCGCCTGAGTATGTTCCTGCTGGGCAAGGCGCACATCGGTGAGGTGCAGGTCTCCGTCTGGCCTGCGGAAACCCGCGCGCTCTGTGCGGAGCGCGGCGTGATGCTGCTGTAATTTCTGCCGCGCATGATTGATATTTTGATATGCAGAAAATGCCGTGCCGGTTTTCGGCACGGCATTTTTTAATGAAAAATTTTTGTCTGCTTTTGTCGCAAATCGTCGGATTTGCTTTCTTTTGGAATATAATAGAGCCATCCTAAAAAAGGTGGTTATTCCCATGACAAAGAGGGAAATCATATTGCGCTCTATTTTTGGAGCTTCCGGGCAAAATCTCAGACCGTTGGCGCACGCCATTGATATTGCGGGCGAACTTCTGTTTATGCAACAGGTTTTGATGGACGACATTCTTGTAAAGGATATTTATGAAATATCTCGGCGCGCCGCTCAAAACGCTCCATATGCCGAGCAACATTATATTTTATCTGGCATTCTATGTGTATCTGGATACGCCGTTTTTATCATGACCGAACGACAGCCGACGCTGCTGCTCTGACACGGCCTCGGAACCGATTTGGCGCGGGACTTTTCCGAAAGTCCTGCGCCGCTGCACAGTACAGAAATACGCCGCTTCTGTGAAAAGTCACTTCACAAAAGCGGCGTATTTGTTTCCCGGTTATATTTTCCCGACCACGATGCAGGAGTTTTGCCCGCCGAAGCCCATTGCGTCAGAGATGGCGATGTCCACGCGCGCCCGCGTGGTTTCCGGCGTGACAAGGTTCAGCGCGCAGCGCGCGTCCTGCTCGGTCAAGCCGGTGTTCGGGGGAAGCTGACCGGTGCGCAGCGCCTGTACGCAGGCGATCACTTCGGTCACGCCGCCCGCACCCATCATATGTCCGGTCGCGCCTTTGGTGGAACTGACCGCTACGCGCGTATCCGCGCCGAATACACAGTGGAGCGCGGCGGTTTCCGCGATGTCGCCCAGCGGCGTTGCGGTGCCGTGAGCGTTGACATAGCCCACCTGCTCCGGCGCGACCTGCGCGTCCGCGAGCGCAAGGCGGATGCATTCTGCCACGCCCAGACCCTCCGGATGGGGGGAAACGGGGTTGTAAGCGTCCGTATTGTTGGCACAGCCCAGCAACGCTGCAAGGGGAGCAGCGCCGCGCGCTGCGGCGGTTTCCGCGCGCTCCAGCACCAGTGCGCCGCCGCCCTCGCCCATGACAAATCCGCTGCGGCGCACGTCAAACGGAAGGCTCTCCCCGGCTTTGGAGAGCGCTCCGGCGCGGACAAGGCTCTGAATCAGCATCGGGCAGATGCCGGCTTCGCCCGCCATGACGAGCATCGCGTCCGCCGCGCCTGCCCGCAGCAGCATTGCAGCCAGCGTGATTGCATCGCCGCCGGAGGAGCAGGCGGTCTGCACCGTCATGCTCGGCCCCTGTATGCCGTGCTGAATGGCAAACTGCGCCGCCGCCATATTGCCCATTGCACGCAGGAGGAATTTTGGCCCCGCGCCGCGTCCGCCGGAGGCACCCTGTGTGTGCGTTTCTCCGATGTAGTCCATGCCGCTCAGCGCCGTTCCCATCACAACGCCGACACGGGCGCTGTGCGTATCCAGCCCGCTCTGCCGGACGGCCTCCTCTGCGGCGATATAGGCAAACAGCATAAAGCGATCCAAATCCTGCACCAGCCGCGTAGGCAGGAAATCGCGGGGCTGAAAGTCCCGGATCTCTCCCGCGCGCTGCACGGGCAGCGCGGTGGCGTCAAAGCGGCTGATTTCGCCAATGCCGCAGGCTCCGGCGGTCAGATTATTCCAATATGTTTCGACACCGATGCCGATGGGCGTGACCGCGCCCATGCCGGTGATGACGATGTTTTCCCGCATTGCACTCACCCGTCGATTTTGCGGAAGGCCAGGCAGGCGTTGTGTCCGCCAAAGCCGAGCGAGGCGGAGAGCGCGCAGTCAAATTCCGCCGTGCGCGCGGTCAGCGGGGTGTAGTCCAGATCGCAGTCCGGGTCCGGCTCGGTCAGGCCGATGGTCGGCGGGGCGATCCCCTCCGTCAGCGCAAGGACGGAAACGATGGCTTCCGCCGCGCCCGCAGCGCCCAGCATATGGCCGGTCATGGACTTGGTGGAGCTGATGACAACGCGCCGCGCGCGCTCCTCGCCCAGCGCCCGCTTGAGCGCCAGCGTTTCCACGCGGTCATTCATCGGCGTACCGGTGCCGTGGGCGTTGTAGTAAACGTGGTCGGTATCCATCCCGTTTTCCGCCCATGCGTCCGCAATGGCGCGGGCACTGCCGCCTGCCTCCGGGTCCGGCGCGGTCATATGGTAAGCGTCGCAGGTGCTGCCGTAACCGGAAAGCTCGGCATAGATATGCGCGCCGCGCGCCTTTGCGTGTTCATATTCCTCCAGCACCAGCACGCCCGCGCCCTCTCCCATGACAAAGCCGCCGCGCCGCTTGTCAAACGGCAGAGACGCAGCCAGCGGGTCGGTGGAGAAGGAGAGCGCCTGCATGGTGGAAAATCCGGCGGCGGCCAGCGCGTTCACGGTGGCCTCTGCGCCGCCCGCGACCATCGCGTCCATGTAGCCGTGGCGGATCAGGCGCATGGCCTCGCCAATGGCGTTGCTGCCGGAGGAACAGGCTGTCACCGCAGGCAGCGCAGGCCCAGTGCAATGGAACCGCATGGCAATCGTCGCGGACGCCATGTTTGCGATCATCATCGGGATAAAAAAGGGAGAAACGCGCTTCGGCCCCTTCTCCAGCAGCTTGCTATGCTCCTTCATAAAGGTGTCGATGCCGCCGATGCCGGTGCCGATATAAACGCCGACGCGCTCCGGCGCGACCGTCCCTTCCAGTCCGCTTTCCGCCATCGCCTGACAGACGGCGGCGACTGCATACTGCGTATAGATGTCGCTGTGGCTCACGTCCAGCTTTTCCATATAGGCGCGGGGGTCAAAATCCCGCACCTCGCCCGCGACCTTGACCTTATAATCTGTTGTATCAAAGTGGGAGATGGGCGCAATGCCGCAAACGCCCGCTTTGAGGTTTTCCCAAAAGGTCTTTACGTCGTTTCCGACCGGGCTGACAACGCCCATGCCCGTAATGACGACTTTGCGATTCATAGATTGTTCTCCATTTCGTCTGTTTCGTTCTCTCCGGCCTGCTCCGGCGCACCGATGCGGCGGAAGCGGGCATAGCGCGCGTCCAGCAGCGCGTCCGTCGGCATGGCGCAAAGCGTGGAAAACGCATCAAGCAGCGACTGGCGCAGCTCCTGATAAAATGTGTCCCGTCCCAGCTCGGTTTCCGGGATGACGCGCTCGATCAGGCCGTAACGCAGCGCATCCTGTGCGGTCAGCTTGAGCTGCTCTGCGGCGAGGGCGGCCTTGCTCGCGTCCTTCCAGAGTATGCTGGCGCAGCCCTCCGGGGAGATGACGGAATAAATCGCGTTTTCCAGCATCCAGACGCGGTCAGCCACGGCCAGCGCCAGCGCGCCGCCGCTGCCGCCCTCCCCGATGAAAAGGGAGATTACCGGAGTTTTCAGCGTCATCATTTCGGAGAGGTTCTCCGCAATGGCCTGTCCCTGTCCGCGCTCCTCCGCGCCCACGTCGCAGTAAGCGCCGGAGGTGTCCACCATGCAGACCACAGGACGGTGGAATTTTTCCGCCTGCTTCATCAGCCGCAGCGCCTTGCGGTAGCCCTCCGGATTCGGCATACCGAAATCCCGCAGCATCCGCTCCCGCGCGCTGTGACCCTTTTCCACCGCAATCACCGTCACGGGGAGCTGATCCAGCCATGCAACGCCGCCGACGATGGAGGGGTCGTCCCCAAAGCGGCGGTCTCCATGCAGCTCAAAAAAGTCCGAAAATACGCCCCGGATAAAGTCCAGCCCGGTGGGGCGTTTGTTGCTCCGCGCGATTTTTACACGGTCGTAAGCCGCCGTACTCATTCCGTTTCCCCCTCTGTGTGCAGCCGCAGCAGGTTTGCGATCACGGCGCGCTGTGCCGCGCGCGGCACGATCGCGTCGATAAAGCCGTGGGATTGCAGCGTTTCCGCTGTCTGGAACCCCTTCGGCAGCGGCTTGCGTGTGGTCTGCTCCACCACGCGCGCCCCGGCAAAGCCGACAGTCGCGCCCGGTTCGGCCAGCGTGATGTCCCCCTCCATTGCAAAGCTAGCGGTCACGCCGCCGGTGGTGGGGTCTGTCAGCACCGCAAGGTAAAACAACCCCGCATCGCTGTGACGCTTGACTGCGCCGCTGGTCTTGGCCATCTGCATCAGGGAGAAAAGACCCTCCTGCATCCGCGCGCCGCCGGAGAGGGAAAACCCGACCACAGGCAGCCGACGCTCCGTCGCGTATTCAAATGTGCGCGTGATGCGCTCGCCCACGGCGGTACCCATGCTGCCCATCATAAAGTTTGGCTCCATGACAAAAAGGCAGCACGGCTGCGTTTCGATTTTTGCCGTACCGCATATGACGGCCTCGTCCTCGCAGCTGGCAGTGCGTGTGGTTTCCAGCTTTTCCGCATAGCCGGGAAAAGAGAGCGGGTCTGCGGAATGAATGTCTGTGAACAGCTCCTGAAAGCTGCCGCGATCTGTCAGATAGCGCAGCCGCTGCCGTCCGTTGATGCGGAAATGGTAGCCGCAGGCGCAGACGTTCCGCTCCGCCCAAAGGCGGCTGAGCGGAATGGCCTTGTGGCAGTTGGGGCAGGTCTGTTCCGGTTCCCGCTCGTCCGCCTGCACGGGAGCCGCGTCGCGCCCGCCCTGTTCCAGCTCGTTTTTCGGCTGGAACAGAAAATTCAGATTGAATGCCATAGTCTTTCCCCTGTCATATGACTGAATAATGGTTATGTCGGAATTATGTCTGCCCCAGCAGGGTCAGGTCATAGCTGCCGGACATAAAGCGCTCGTCCGAAACGATGCGGAGCTGCTCCTCAATGTTCGTCGGGATGCCGTCTATCACCAGCTCGCAGAGCGCCGCGCGCATTTTGCGCACGGCTTCTTCCCGTGTGGTCGCGCAGACGATCAGCTTGCCCAGCAGGGAATCATAATAGGGGCTGATTTCCACGCCCTGAACGAGATAAGTATCAAAGCGCACCTTCGGCCCGCCGGGCGCGTGCAGCATCCGCAGACGTCCGGGGGACTGCGCGTTGATGCGGCACTCGATGGCCGCGCCGCGCAGCGCGATGTCCTCCTGATGGAACCGCAGGGCGACGCCGGCCGCCGCACGAATCTGCCACTTGACCAGATCCACGCCGGTCAGCATTTCCGTCACCGGATGTTCCACCTGAAGGCGCACATTCATCTCCATGAACCAGAAATGTCCCTCCTGATCCAGCAGAAATTCCAGTGTGCCGACGCCGACATAGCCGATGGTGCGCACCGCGTCCGCCACATCGTCCATCAGCCGCCGCCGCTGCTCCGGGCTGACCGCCGGGGACGGGGATTCCTCAATGAGCTTCTGGTGCCGCCGCTGGATGGAGCAGTCACGCTCGCCCAAGCTGACGACCTGCCCCGTTTCGTCGGAGAGGATCTGCATTTCAATGTGGCGCGCCGGCCAGACATACTTTTCCAGATAAACCGCGCCGTCGCCAAATGCGGCGGCACATTCGGCCACCGCAAGCGGGAACGCCTGCTCCAGCTCCTCCGGGCAGCGCAGCTCGCGTATGCCGCGCCCGCCGCCGCCGGAGCGCGCCTTCAGCATTACCGGGTAGCCGATCTCCGCAGCTGCTTCCAGCGCGGCTGCCACGTCCGGCAGCACGCCGGTTCCGGGAATGGGCCGCAGCCGCGTTTCCGCAATGACCCGTTTCATCTCCGTCTTGTCGCTGATGCGCTCCATGCTCTCCGCGTCCGGCCCGATGAATACGATGCCGTTCGCGCGGCAGGCGCGCGCAAAATGCGCATTTTCGGAAAGAAATCCGTAGCCCGGATGGATGGCCTGTGCGCCGGAAACCTCCGCCGCAGCCAGAATGCGATCCTCGTTTAAGTAGCTGTCCTCCGCCGGACCTGCGCCGATGCAGTAGCTCTCGTCCGCAAGCGCGACGTGCAGCGTTTCCCGATCCGGTTCCGAATAGACCGCGACGGTGGCAATGCCCATCTCCTTGCAGGCGCGAATGATGCGGACGGCGATTTCACCCCGGTTCGCAATCAGAATTTTTGAAAACATAGTTCCTCAGCTCTCCACGTCCATCAGGATTCCACGACGGCAAAGGAAAACTCCGCCTTGACGCAAAGACGCTCTCCCACATAGCCCTCGCCGGAGGCAAAATAGAAGGGCTTTTTCACCTTTGTCACGCGGCAGCGCGTTTCAAACAGGTCGCCCGGACGGACGGGCGATTTGAAGCGCACGTTGTTCAGCCCGGTATACATGGGCGTGGCGCCGTCCGCCATTTCGCCGCCCAGCAGCACACAGACGGACTGCGCCAGTATCTCGCACAGTACCACGCCGGGTACGACGGGGTTGCCGGGGAAATGCCCCTGCAGGAACCACTCGTCCCCCTTCACCAGATATTGCCCTCTGGCTTCGCCGTCCGTCTGTTCCGCCGCATCCAGCAGAAGCATATTGTCCCGGTGCGGCAAAAGCTGCATCAAAGCTTCCCGATCCATATGCTCAGCCCTCCATCCGGAACAGGACGGTGCCGTAATCCACCACCTGTCCGTTTTCCACGCAGATTTCCGCCACAACGCCGTCCTGCTCGGCGGGAATCTCGTTCATCAGCTTCATCGCCTCGATGATACACAGGGTATCGCCCCGCTTCACGCGGTCACCCACCTTGACAAAGGGCGGCGCGTTTTCCGCGGGCGCGGCGTAAAACACGCCGACCAGCGGGGACGAGACGCAGGGACCGCCTGCGGTCTGTGGCGCTTCCTCCACGGGAACAGCGCCCAACATGGGCGACGGCGCAGCGGCGGACACGCCGCAGGCGCGTTCCATGCGCGAGAGCCGTCCGCTCTCCGTGAACTCCAGCGCTGTCAGATCAAGCTCCCGCATCAGCTTTGCATACGCGCGGATATTTGTCTCATTTGTATCCCGCGTCTGCTGCGCGGATAACTCCTCGCCTGTTTGAATGTCCGGGTTCAGCGGACAATTCGTTTCGTTCATCGTGCAACCTCACTGTCGTTTGTATTACATTATAAAAATCCGTGGGAACCGCTGATCCATAACGCCTGGCGTCTGGACGGCATCCTGTGTGCAGCGCCTTGATTTGCGCAAAATCTGCCCGTCCGACCATCCAGGGCCATCGCATCAGCGCTCCCCCTGCTTTGAGCTCGGTTCCGCAGAGAGTCTCTGAAAACTGCGTCCGTCGCCGCAGAGAACCCCCGAAGAATGATCCGGTCAAAAGCAGGCGCGCAGGGTCAGGCGGCAGCGCACAGGGCGCGTTTGCCGCCATCGACCCGCCGCATCACATGGCAATGCCGCCGTCCACCCGCAGCACCTCTCCGGTGATGTAGTCTGCGGCGGCCAGGAAGGTCACGGCCTCCGCAATCTCCTCCGGCGTGCAGAGCCGGCCGAGCGGAATGGACTCCGCAATCTTGTCTGCGCCGGGCAGCGACTTGGTCATGTCCGTCTCCACGAAGCCCGGCGCGACCGCATTGCAGGTGACGCCGCGGGACGCCAGCTCCCTGGCCGTGGTCTTGGTCAGACCGACGATGCCGGCCTTCGTTGCGGCATAGTTGGCCTGACCGGGGTTGCCGATCAGCCCTGCCACAGAGCTGATATTGACGATACGGCCCTCTCTGGCGCGGAGAAATATCCCGACGCAGTGCCGGATCATGTTGAACGTCCCTTTCAGGTTCGTGTTCACCACAGCATCAAAGTCCTGCTCTTTCATCGTGGCGAGCAGGCCGTCGCGCGTGATGCCGGCGTTATTCACCAAAATCTGTATGCCGCCGAAGTCCTTCTTGATTTGGTTCACCGTTTCCTTTGCGGCGGCGAAATCCGATACGTCACACTGATAGGCCGCAGCGCGCACACCATGCTCACGGCAGTCCGCGCAGACGGACTCCGCCGCGTCTGCCCTGCCGGCATAAATCACGGCCACGTCCGCGCCCAGCGCCGCAAAGCGCCGCGCGACCGCCGCGCCGATGCCGCGGGAAGCCCCGGTGACAACGGCGGTTTTTCCATGAAAATCCATCATTTTTGCACCTCCGCCGCCAGTGCCGCAATATCGTCTGGCCCGGAAATCGCAAAGCAGCGCACGGTTTTATCTGTCTTGCCGATCAGATTGCACAGCGTCCGTCCCGGCCCCAGCTCCACAAAAATATCAGCCCCCGCCGCAATCATGCCGCGCACAGTGGTTTCCCAGAGGACGGGATGGCACATCTGCTGCGCAAGCGTGCCGCGCACGTCCGCACCGTAAGGCGCGCCGGTAAAGTTGGCATAGAGCGGAATTTCCGGTGCGCGGAACTCCTGCTGTGCCAGCGCCTGTGAAAAAGCGTCTGACGCAGACTGCATATAAGGGGAGTGGAACGCGCCCGCGACCTTTAGCGGAACGGCGCGCCCGCCTGCGGCCTTCACCGCGGCGGTAAATTCCGGCATTTCGTCTGCTGCGCCGGATACCGTGATTTGACCGGGGCAGTTGTAATTCACCGGGTACATATGCGCAAACTGCGCGCAAAGCCGCTCCACCTCCGCGTCTGGCAGCTTCATCACGGCGGCCATCGCCGTTGGGAACTCCTCTGCGGCGCGCTGCATCAGTCCGCCGCGCAGGCTGACCAGACGGAAGCCGTCCGCAAAGGAGAGCGCGTTTGCATACGTCAAAGCGGCAAGCTCTCCGAGCGAGAAGCCTGCCGCCATGTCCGCGCGGATACCGGCTTCGGATACCGCAGCGGCGGCGGCCAGCTCCACAGCAAACATACACGGCTGGGTGTTCCCCGTCTGCTGCAAGGTTTCCTCGCTGCCCGCAAAGCATTGCTCCAGCGTGCCGGGACGGGCGGCCTCGGCAAGGTCAAAAACCTGCCGCGCCGCCGGAACGCTCTCATAAAGCGCCTGCCCCATGCCGGGGAACTGCGCGCCCTGTCCGGAGAAAACAAAGGCTATTTTACCCACTGTGTCGCTCCTCTCAAAACAGGCTCCGCGCCCTCGATCAGCTCCCGCACGATTTCCGCTGCGGGCTGTACCTTATGTACCATTGCGGCGGTCTGCCCCGCAAGGAAGCAGCCCTTTTCCAAATCCCCGTCCCGCACCGCGGTGGGGAATGCACCGCTGGCGCGCCCGGAAAGCTCCTCGTCCGTCATGCCGCTGTACTCCGCCTTTGCATAGTCGCGCGCAAAGCTGGTGCGCAAAGAGCGGACAGGATGTCCAAGACGCTTGCCTGTCACCATCGTGCAAAGGTCGTTTGCCTTCAGGATCTTTTCCCGATAAGTGGGGTGGATGGAGCATTCCTCCGCGCTGAGGAAACGGGTGCCGACCTGCACGCCGCAGGCGCCCAGCATGAACGCTGCGGCAACGCCGCGCCCGTCCGCAATGCCGCCTGCGCCGATGACGGGCAGGTTCGTCGCGTCGCACACCAGCGGCAGCAGTACCATGGTGGTCAGCTCGCCGACGTGACCGCCACTCTCGCCGCCCTCCGCGATCAGCGCGGACGCACCGAGACGGGTCATCAGCTTTGCCATTGCGACGGACGCCACAACGGGAATGACGCGGATGCCCGCATCCTTCCACATGGCCATGTACTTTGACGGATTGCCCGCGCCGGTCGTCACGACGGCGATATGTTCCTCTGCGGCCATCTGCGCCACCTCGTCCGCATGGGGGCTCATCAGCATGATGTTCAGCCCAAAGGGCTTATCCGTCAGGGAACGCGCGATGCGCACCTGCTCCCGTGTCCGCTCGGCGGAGCCGTTGCCCGCCGCAACGATGCCAAGACCGCCGCCTTCGCTCACAGCGGCGGCCAGACGGCCGTCCGCGATCCACGCCATGCCGCCCTGCAAAACGGGATACTCGATCCCCAGCAAGTCGCATAAAACCGTTTTGATCATGCCGCGCTTACTGGTTCATCTTGCTTTCGATGAAAGCGACCAGCTCGCCGACGGTTTCCACCTTCTGATCCAGCTCGATCTCCACGCCGATCTTGTCCTCCAGATCCATCAGCATCTCCACGGTATCCAGAGAGTCGATGCCGAGATCCTGGAATTTGGTCTCCGGGGTGATTTTGGATACGTCCAGATCGTTGCGCTCCGCGATAAGCTCTGCCACTGCGTTGAAAACCATGATAATATCCTCCATTTTTTGGAAATTTTGAAATGAACCGGCTTCACAGACGGCGGCGCAAAGCCGCCGCAATGCCTTGCGGGTATTATAACATTTTTTTCAAATTAGTCAATACCGTAACGCCCCGGCGAAGAAACACGATTTCTTATAAATTTCGACCCGGCGGGCCCCGTCGCGCTCCCGCGCCTGCGCTGGACTGGATTTTCTATCAGTAACATTCCATACATCTCAAATATTTTATCGCTTTTTGCGGGGTTCTTGGCGAAAATTATTCACAAATTCGACAAATTCACGCCCATGTGCTTTGGCAATCTAACCTAAATCGAATCCTGGCGCATTTTTCCCCTTGTGATTTTTCCCGCGAAGATTTATAATATGAAATCAGAGTTTTCATTCTCAATCGCGCGTCGCGCGAAATGATATGCGAGGTAAACGAAATATGCCAGAGAACACGTTTGAAAAAGTCCTTGTCGCAAACCGCGGCGAAATTGCGATCCGTATTTTCCGCGCCTGCTATGACCTCGGTCTGCATACCGTGGCCATCTATTCTGCGGAGGATACTTATGCGAATTTCCGCACCAGAGCCGACGAGGCGTACCTGATCGGGGAAGGCAAGAGCGCGCTGGGCGCTTATCTGGACATCCCCGGCATCATCGACCTGGCGAAGCGCCGCGGCGTTTCCGCCATCCATCCGGGCTACGGTTTCCTTTCCGAAAACGCCGCCTTTGCAAAAGCCTGCGAGGAGGCTGACATCACCTTCATCGGACCGCCGAGCGATGTGCTGGCCAAGATGGGCGACAAGCTCGCGGCCAAAGCCATCGCCAAAGAGTGCGATGTGCCGACCATCCCCGGCTGCACGGAGCCGCTGAAGGACGCGGACGAGGCGCTGGAGAAAGCCGTATCCTTTGGTTTCCCGATCATCCTGAAGGCCGCAGCCGGCGGCGGCGGACGCGGTATGCGCCGCTGCGATAAGCCGGAGGAGGTCAAGCCCGCTTACGAGCTGGTGCATTCCGAGGCGGAGAAGGCCTTTGGCTGTGGTGACATCTTCATTGAAAAATTCCTTGTGGAGCCGAAGCACATCGAGGTGCAGATCCTTGCCGACCAGCATGGCAACGTCTACCATCTGGGCGAGCGCGACTGCTCGCTGCAGCGCCGCTACCAGAAGGTCGTGGAGTTCGCGCCCGCATGGAGCGTGCCGCGTGAAACCATAGAGGCGCTGCGCGCGGACGCGGTCAAAATCGCAAAGCAGGTCAACTATGTCAGCGCCGGTACCGTAGAGTTCCTTGTGGACCGCAGCGGAGCGCACTACTTCATCGAGATGAACCCCCGTATTCAGGTGGAGCACACCGTTACAGAAATGGTGACGGGCATCGACATCGTGCGCGCCCAGCTCCTCATTGCGCAGGGCAAATCTCTGGACTATCCGGAGATCGGCCTGTCCTGCCAGGAGGATTTGCACGTCAACGGCTACGCCATCCAGTGCCGCGTGACGACGGAGGACCCGCTGAACAACTTCGCGCCGGATAACGGCCGCATCACCGCTTACCGCACGGGCGGCGGCTTCGGCGTCCGTCTGGACGGCGGCAACGCATCCACCGGCTCCGTCATCTCCCCCTATTATGACTCCCTGCTTGTCAAGGTCACGACCTGCGACTGCACCTTCCCCGCCGTCTGCCGCAAGGCCATACGCGCGCTCAACGAGGTACACGTCCGCGGCGTTAAGACCAACATCCCGTTTGTCACCAATATCCTGCACCACCCGGCTTTCATCGCGGGCAAGTGCCACACCAAGTTCATCGACGAAACGCCGGAGCTGTTTGAAATATCCGACTCCCGCGACCGCGCGACCCGCGTGCTGCGCTATATCGCGGAGATTCAGGTCGCCAACCCGAACGCGGAGCGCCACCAGTACGACACACCGCGCTTCCCGCAGCAGAAGGCGCCGCTGGAGCCGGGTCTGAAGCAGCTCCTGGACGAGAAGGGGCCGGAGGCCGTGAAGCAGTGGGTGCTGGATCAGAAGAAGCTGCTGCTGACGGACACCACCATGCGCGACGCGCACCAGAGCCTGCTCTCCACACGGATGCGCAGCCGCGATATGCTCAAGGGCGCGGACGGCACGGCGGACATCCTGCGCGGCTGCTTCTCGCTGGAAATGTGGGGCGGCGCGACCTTCGACGTGGCTTACCGCTTCCTGCATGAGTCCCCGTGGGAACGCCTGACCAAGCTGCGCGAGCATATCCCGAATATCCTGTTCCAGATGCTCCTGCGCGGCAGCAATCTGGTCGGCTATGCCAACTATCCCGACAACCTTGTCCGTGCGTTCATCAGGGAATCCGCCGCGGACGGCATCGACGTGTTCCGCGTGTTCGACTCGCTGAACTGGATTCCCGGCATGGAGGTCGCAATGGACGAGGTGCTGAAGCAGGGCAAGCTGCTGGAAGCCACCATGTGCTATACGGGCGACATCCTCGACCCGAAGCGCGACCGTTACACGCTGAACTATTATGTCGATCTTGCAAAGCAGCTGGAGGAGCGCGGCGCGCACATCCTCTGCATTAAGGATATGTCCGGCCTGCTCAAGCCTTATGCGGCAAAGAAGCTGGTCAGCACGCTCAAGCAGGAGATCGGCATCCCTGTACACTTCCATACGCATGACACCACCGGCAACCAGGTCGCGTCTATCCTGATGGCGGCGGAGGCCGGAGTGGACATTGCGGACGTGGCCGTCGCCAGTATGTCCGGTCTGACAAGCCAGCCGAGCATGGACGCGGTGGTCGCCGCCCTTGCGGGCAGCGAGCGCGATACCGGTCTGGAGCTTGACCGTGTGCAGGAGCTGAGCAACTACTATGCCGATGTTCGCCTGCGTTATGAGAGCTTTGACAAGGGCCTCAAGACGACCACGACGGACATCTACCGCCTGGAGATCCCCGGCGGCCAGTACACCAACCTCCAGCCGCAGGTTGCTTCCGTCGGTCTCGGTTCCCGTTATGAGGAAGTCAAGGAGATGTACAAGACCGTCAACGATATGCTGGGCGATCTGGTCAAGGTCACGCCGTCCAGCAAGGTCGTGGGCGACCTCGCAATCTTCATGGTGCAGAACGACCTGACCCCAGAGAATATCGTGGAGCGCGGCAGAACGCTGGCTTTCCCGGACTCCGTTGTCAGCTACTTCAAGGGCATGATGGGGCAGCCGGCATGGGGATTCCAGCCGGAGGGCCTGCAGGAGGTCGTGCTGAAGGGCGAAAAGCCCATCACCTGCCGCCCGGGCGAGCTGCTGCAGCCGGTGGACTTCGACGCAGTGCGCGACGAAATGTCCGAGTTTATGGGCAACGACCCCATCGACATGAAGGCGATGCTGTCCTATTGCCTTTATCCGAAGGTCTACAAGGACTACCGCGAACACCGCAAGGAGTTCGGCTACATCATGCGCATGGGCAGCCATGTGTTCTTCAACGGTATGGCGCTTGGCGAAACGAACAAAATCAACATCGAGGACGGCAAAACGCTCGTCATCAAATATCTTGGTCTGGGCGACGCGAACGAGGACGGCACGCGCAACGTGCAGTTTGAGCTGAACGGAATGCGCCGCGAGGTATCTGTGAAAGACCCGTTCGCCTCCGAAACAACGCGCCGCGCCCGTCTGGCCGATCCCGCAGACGACAACCAGATCGGCGCATCCATCCCCGGCATGGTTTCCAAGGTCAATGTCAAGGCAGGCGACACCGTGGAGGAGAACGCGGTGCTTGCCATCATCGAAGCGATGAAGATGGAAACCAGCATCACCGCGCCCAAAGCCGGAAAGATCAAGGAGGTTCTGGTCGAGGATGGCCAGACCGTCAAGGCCAAGGAACTGTTGCTTATCATGGAGGAATGAGGCCATAGTTTGTGTGCCTCACGAGGGGAAAAATCGTCTTAGCCGAAGGACGGGGAAGCACGTTTGTGCAACCCCGCCCTTTGCATTTTCCCCGATGGAGACCGCTGCGCAGGATACGCCGCGCGTTCCCTTTGTGCGGGTACAACCGCACAGGCTGCGTCAGCGCACTTCTCCGGCTGCGCGCTGCGCCTGTATCCAGTCAAGCACCCGGAGACGTACCACATAGCCGCCGCCACCCTCTGCGCCGAACGCGGCCTCCTGCTGTTCCAGCTTCGCCGTTTCTGCGCTTTCCGCCGCGTCCGCACCGGTCAGGCCGGGGAACACCACGCCCCACCAGGCCGCACCGGTGAATGTCTGGCAAAGCGTGATGCAGACGGAGAGCGCAAGCGCGATCTCCCAGCGGCGCAGGCGGGTTTCCATATGAGAGGACTGCATAAAAAGAACCTCCGATTCCTATGTTTGCACATAGTATCGGAGGTTTTTTGAATTTTTATACCGCGTCTCCATGACTTTTTTGCTTCAAACGCGGGGCTTACTCTTTCACTACATAATGCGTCCGCAGATAGTCCGCCCATTCGGGATATTTGTCCACGGTCAGGTGTATCCCATCGGTGGACTGCTCCTCCGGCAGATAACCGTCCTCGCCCGCAAGCGCCTCCACAAGATCGACATAGTAGCACTGACGTTCCGCCGCCAGCGCATAGAGCGCGGCATTATATTCCAGCACACGCTCTTCGGAAAACAGCGCGCCCTCTGCGGACTTCCGTTCCGTCACCGGCGTGAACGACATGATATAAATATCCGCGTCCGGCTGGTTTTCCTGAATCGTATCTAACACCGCGCTGTAAAGCTGGATGAACTGCGCCGGTTCAAAGCCGATTTCGTTGATGCCAAGCAGGATGTATAGCTTTGCGTACTCCTGTTCGCACAGCGCCTGAAGCATCGTTCCGCTGCTGCCATCGGAGAGCGTCATGTTTTTCGTCATGCTGACGCTGACCACGCTGGCGCTGGTGGAGGCGAAAAAGCTGGCGCTTTCCAGACCGCCGAATGCCCGCAGACCGTCCACAAGGGAATTTCCAAAAAACGCCGCGTCCGCGAAAAATGAATCGTCCGCCCGCGGCTGCTCCGCCAAATCCGGGCCGTCGTAGACATACGGCGTTTCCAGCGGCTCCGGCGTTGCTGTCGGCGTTGGCGTCGCGCTGGGTGTGGGAGCCGCCGTTTCCTCCACGGTTTCCGGCTCTGTGGCAGCGGAACTGCCGCAGGCGCACAGGCATCCTGTCAGCAGCACGACCGCCAAAACCGTGCGTATCCTATTTTGCAGCCGTTTCCAGTTCATTGCGCAGCTCCGTTTTTTTCATTTGCGCCGTGTTCGCGCCACGGCAAGCCCCATTATATGCCCTGAGTCCGTCTTTCGCAAGAGGGATTTTGGAAAAAATCTGCGCGCTGCCGCCCTGAGACCGCAGTGCATCGTCCGGCAAACGTGGCGCCTGCGCAGAAGGCCTCCGACAGAGCACGGCGCAAAAGCACAGGATGCCTTTGCGGGTTTCAGGATTTTGCAGCGCGGCAGGGGGTGGAAAATTTACGCAAGCCGCCGCTCCAATGATGCGGTTCCTTAATATTCGTAAATTCCGCCGCCGATAAATTCGCGGATCATCGCGTCAGGCGCGACCAGCGCCTCGTCAATCACGCCAAAGAGCTGCAGCGCGGGCAATATCTTTCGCAGCTCGTCAAAGCGCTCAATGCCCTCCGGCACGGACTGGAACAGGCGGGTAGCCACCTCGTTGAACACAGCCATCTCGTAAGCGAAGGATGAGTCGAGCTGAAAGTGTGCTTTGTTCTGGAACGGCGCGATGTAATGCTCCTCGCCGCGGCAGACGTTGCCCCACATCCGCATCGTTTCCAGCGGGTCGCTGCCGCGGAAGTTATAGTCGCGCACCATGCGGCGCACCAGCCGGAACCATGCGCGGCGGAACACCGGCACACCCTCAAATTCCACATCGCTCCCTGTGCTGATGTAAAGCCGGAACGCCTCCGGACACTCGTCCGTGATCAGGTCATTGAGCGCGTGGATACCCTCCAGAATTACCACCTCGTCCTGTTTCAGACGGATGGAGAGAGATGGGTCCTGCACCCGCATCTGGCGGGAAAATTCGTATTTCGGCACATAGACGCGCTCCCCGCGGCTGAGCTGTCCAAAGTGCTGCCGCAGCAGCTCCAGATCCAGACAGTAGGGGGACTCCAAATCCATTTCACCGTCCGGCGTGCGCGGCACGGTGTCCGGGCGGACGGTCTTGAAATAGTTGTCCATGCTGATATAGTGGGTGTTCACGCCGCGCAGCTTCAGCGCCTCCGCTATCTTCATCGCGGTGGTGGTTTTGCCGCTTCCGCTGGGTCCGGAGAGCAGGACGATCTGGCTTTGTGCCATGTGCGCAATGATTCGCTCCGCAGCCTCCGCCACCCGCGCGTGATAGACCGCGTCGCATTCCTCCACGAATCCTTTGGGGTCCGCCACGGTCTTAAAGTTGATTTCTTCCAGAGAATAGCTCATAGGGTCCCTCCATGCGTCCCTTTCAGGCAGTCCACGATCTGTCGCTTGTCTGCGCAGACCTTCTCGATTCCGGCGATATATTCCGCCGCATACTTGGGGGCAAAAAAGCGTTTGACCCGTCCGGCGCCCGGCAGCAGCTTGGTGGATGCGCCCGCGCCCAGCGCGAGGATGCTGCAAAGCTCTTCCATGATGCAGATGTTGTAACGGTTCTCTGTTCCCGGCAGACACCAGCCCACGTTTTCAAAGCCGCCGGACATGAATTTTTGCCGGTAGAGATAATAGGGGCGATAGCCCCCGCCGCGCAGCCGCTCCGCAGCAAAGGAGAGCATCTCGCCCACCTCCTCCGCCGCCGGAAGGCGGGTCCCCTCCAGCATCAGGCGCGAACCTTTTTTCAGTGCGAGCGTATGTACCGTGATATTCTCCGCTCCAAGAGCAAGCACCTGCTCCACCGTTGCGCGGAAGGAATCCACCGTGTCCTCCGGCAGCCCCGCAATCAAATCCATGTTCACCTGAAACTGTCCCGCCGCGCGCACGGTTTCCAGCGCGCAGTAAACGTCCGCGGCGCTGTGCCGCCGCCCGATTGCCGACAGCACACGGTCGGACATGGTCTGCGGGTTTACGCTGACACGGCTGACACCGTGGGCGCGGAGAACGGCGAGCTTTTCCGCCGTGATGGTATCCGGACGTCCGGCCTCCACGGTGATCTCCCGGCAGGCGCTGAGGTCAAACGTGGCTTCCAGCGCCGCAAACACCCGCTCCAGCTCGTCTGCGGAAAGCGTGGTGGGCGTTCCGCCGCCGAAATAAAGCGCAACGGGACGCAGCTCCGCTTCGGCCACAGCTGCCGCCGTGGCGCGGATGTCCAGCAGCAGCGCGTCCACAAACGCGGGGATGAGCGCCATGCTCCGTTCCACCGACTGGCTGACAAAGCTGCAATAGGCGCAGCGTGTGGGACAGAAGGGGGACGCCGACATAAAGGCAGACGTCCCCTGGCAGCAGCCGGGCGGCCTCCGCTTCTGCGCTGCGCGCCGCATCCATGCAAAGCGCCGCACGCTCCGGCGCGACATCATAGAGCGCGATGAAGCGTGCCATGGCCGCGCCCTCGTCCATGCCCTCGTGCAGCAGATTGCGCAGCAGCTTGGCAGGACGGATGCCGCTGAGCGAACCCCAGACCGGTGCGCGTCCCAAACGGCGCACGCCTGCACGGTAAAAGCTCTGCTTCAGCGCACGCTGTTTCAGACGGTCGGAGATCACCGCGTCCCGCAGTGCATCCCGCCGGACGCGCGCCATGCCGTCATAGCGGACGCCGTCGAAAAACAGCGCCGTGGTCGCTGTGACCCATGTTTGCCCCTCACTGAGCCGCACCCGCGCCGCCGGAGCGCCGGACGGTTTCGCCGGGTAGACCGGGCGTTCCTCCGGAAACAGCATCAGCATGATCTGCTCAACCGCGTATTTATAGCTGTGATTTTCTAAAAAAAGCTCCATCCGAACCGTCCGCTGCGAAAAAATGATGATAAATTTGTTTGTTCTGCCGCACAAATCGAAACAGGCGGGTGCATTTGTGCAATGAGGCTATTATATATCCCGGTTAAAACCTTGTCAAGCACGATTCCGCCGCGTTCCTGCGGGAGCGCCCTACTTTCGCTACGCGGCGAAAGTAAACAAAGGAAGAGCATTGTTTGGGAAAGGTAAACGCAAACAGGCAAAAGTCCAGTAT
>JAJBUU010000019.1 GCA_020860205.1 Oscillospiraceae bacterium
AGGAAGAATGCCTGCGATTCATTCAGGATTTTTGAGCATTTTTGTGTCCGTGAAAGCGGGAAGGGCACAGGCTCAGGCTGATTCAAGAAGATATAATCACGCGCGTCAAGCCGCCGCGCCGCGCCAAAAATGACGTTGTGGAGCATGAAGCGGCTTTGACCGCCGATGAAGTCAGGCGGCTGTTTGAACAGCTGGATGATGACCCGTTGCTTTGGCAATGCTATATTCATGCGGCGCTTGATACCGGGATGAGACAAGGGGAACTGTCTGCGTTGCGTTGACCGGATATTTCCCCGGATAGCGTTGTTTCAATCCGGGGAACGTTGATAAACGGCACGGTCACACCAACGAAAAAGGGCAAAGAACGAGAAGCCTACCTGTCCAACGAAACAATGCAGCAGCAACTCCACGTAGCGAGACACACCGTCTTTGTATTCGCGGGTGAGAGCAGCGGGCCTGTCGGCGCGTCAGTGACAGCACGCTTCCTAAAGCGGCTGTCCGACAACTTTGGAAAGCGGCTGCATATCCACCTTTTCCGCAAGACGTTCTCTGTTCTTGCACAAGAGGGCGGCGCTGCTGTCACGGACACCACAAAAGCGCTTGGACACAGCACACCGGCAACGGCGATGGCCTTTTATTCCACAGCTTCAGACACAGCGGCAAAAGCCGCCGCAGACGCCACCCATATAAGTATATACGGCGTTGACGACTATAAAGAAAAAAAGCAGCGCCATTTGACAAAATGGCGCTGCTTTTTTCTCTCCTCCCGCCGACGGCAGGGAAAATTTTCGTTATTTTTTCTCTTCGGTTTTTTGAATATCGTTGGTAGAGATGGCCCACTTTGTCACCTGAATGCGGACACGGTCCTCGCCAGTTTCAAAGGTGATCAGATCGCCGTCAATGGCGACGATCTTGCCGACCATACCGCCGATGGTCGTGATCTTACTGCCAACGGCAAGACTGCTGCGCATCTCTTCGGTTTTCTTTTTCTTTTTCTGCTCCGGGCGAATCATGAAAAAATAAAACACGGCGATCAGAACGACGATCATGATGATAGAGCTATAAGCGCTCCCCGTCGAACCCGTGCTGTCTCCGGTCGTTGTGCAACCGGCAAACGCAAGGCAGACCGCCGCAACAGAAAGCAGCCCAAACAGTTTTTCCAGTTTTTTCCTCATTTGTGGAAACCTCCAAAATAATTTGACAAAAACAGTATAATGGCAATCGGCTGGAATTGCAAGCACAAATTTTCAAACGGGACGGATTTTGCTTCTGCGGGAGTGGGTCGGATTTCGTCGCCGCAGCGACGAAACCCTGCCCCCAACAAAAATCTGTCCACTCCCGCATATTGCGCTCAGCCGGGACAGAAAAAAATTCTCCTGTAATTTCCGAAAGCGTGCGAAGTAAAGTAAATGCTGTCGCACGGCCTTCCAACTGTATCCGCTTGCTTCCGGCACGGCGGATGTGCTATAATACTCGCCACGCGGTTATTATTTCGCGCATATCACGCGACCACAACAACCCGCATAAATTTCGCAGGAGGGTAAAAGCGGAGCGATGGCTAAAATCAAGCGCGCGCCTGACAAACGGCGGTGCCCATTCAAATCGGCGCTGCGGACGCACCCTGAATATTGGTATACGCTCTTTCTGCCGGGCTATCTGCTCGTCTTTGCGCTGGTGGAGCGCCTGATTCCGGCGGACGGCGATTATTGGATCTCCTGCATCCCGCTCGACGACAAAATCCCCTTTCTGGAAATTTTTGTCATCCCCTACTGTATGTGGTATTTCCTGCTGCTCGGCGTGGGGCTGTCGCTGCTGCGCGCCGACGCGCCGCAGTTTTGCAGATATATGCGTTTTCTGATATTCGGCTTCGGCTTTTCGATGGTCGTTTTCCTGCTCTTTCCCAATGGGCAGACGCTGCGCCCGGCGGAGATGCCGCGGGATAATATTTGTACCCGTCTGCTGGCCTTTCTATATGCGGCGGACACCAATACAAATGTGCTGCCAAGTATGCACGTTGTCGGCTGCGGCGCGGCGGTCTGCGGCGTGTTCCACACAAAATCCCCGCTCCGCCGCTGGCGCTGGGTCATCCTGCTGCTTGCGCTCTTGATCAGTGTTTCCACGCTCTTTGTCAAGCAGCATTCCATCCTCGACCTGCTCGCCGGTATCGCCGTCACGCTGCCGCTGTACCGGTTTATCTACCGCAAAAAAGAAAAGATGCCAAAATCCGCGTCTGATTGACAAAGAAGGCATTCTGTTGTAAAATGTTCAATCTGGACCATCCAGAACAGTCACATCTCTCCGCCGCAGACTGCGGCGGAAGCCGGAACAAAAGAAGGTACATATGAAACTGATAAAAAAATGGAACAAAGCCATCGCCCTGCTGCTTGCCTCCGCGATGCTGACGCTCTCCGCTTCGGCAGCAGCAGGTGGGACCGGCGCGGCGGTCTACTCAAACGCGCTTACGCTTGCGGACGGGTTTACATACATCAATGAGATCTCCTATAACGCCAACGGGCAGCGGGTGGAAACCTACCGCACCGAGCTTTCCACGGAGAGCGCGGTATTCCCTGTCGTCATGGCCTGTGACACGATTTACGGCGGGATGACGATCGAGGAAATGATCGCATATGCGGAAGCGCAGGGCTACAACGTGGTCGGCGCGATGAACTGCGACTTTTTCAGCGGCTATAAGGTGCCGCTCGGCGGCGTGATTGAGGACGGCGTCTACAAGTCCAGCACAGAGGACGAAAACCTGCTGATTTTCACGGAGGACGGCGCGGCGGTGGTCACGGATGCCGGTGTGACGCTCACCCTGACAAATCTCGGCGGCGGCGAAACGACCAACGCGGACACGGGCGAAACCACGGAGAGCTCCAACGCCGGAAAAACGGTTTCCCTGACGCACCTGAACAAAATGCGCGTGGACTCCGGCGGACTTTATCTTTACACCAGCGCATTTTCCACCATCTCCACTTACGCTTCCAGCGACGGCTGGGCCGTCCGTTTCCACATTGACGAGGGGGATGTGCGCATTGGCGGCGAGGTGCAGCTGACCGTCGCGGAACTGATGCCTTCCGTCACGTCCTGCGAAATCGGTGACGAGTACATCATCTTAACGGCTGCGGACTCCAGCGGATACCGCGGCACGCTGGACTCCTTCGCCGTGGGCGATCAGGTCACGCTGACCGTCACACCGGAAAACGAGCTGCTGTCCGAAGCGCTGTGGGCAACCGGCTGCGGCGACATTCTGGTTTCCGGCGGCAGCGTCACGGACGCTTCGGCGTGGGACGCGGAGCTGAACAAACAGGCGCACCCGCGCACTGCGGTCGGCATTCGTGCAGACGGAACGGTCGTCTGCTATACGATAGACGGACGCTCAGTGAGCTATTCCAACGGGGCGCTGCTGGAGCAGCTTGCCGCCGACATGGCTGCGATGGGCTGCGTGACGGCGGTGAATATGGACGGAGGCGGCTCCACGGCCTTTGCCCTGCGTCTGCCGGGTGAAACCACCGCATCCGTGCTGGGACAGCCTTCGGACGGAAAGCCCCGCTCCTGCGGCTCTTATATCCTCTTTGTGACCGAAAACGAGTCCGACGGCGCGGCAGAGCATCTCTATTTGGAACAGGACGGTCTGTATATCCTGTCCGGTTCTGCGCTGAATCTGGGCTATCTTGCGTCCGATGCGGCGCTGCTTCCCGCAGAAACGCCGGAGGATGTGTCCGCTGCCGCTGAAACGGGTTCAGTGGAGAACGGCGTTTATACCGCAGGCAGCGCCGGTACGGATACGCTGACGCTCTCCTCAGAGGCGACCGGCGCGGCGGGCAGCGGTACCCTGCACGTTGTGGATTCTGCCACGATTTCTGTCACAAACGCCGCAACCGGCGCGGCGCCGAACCTCAGCGCAGCGTCTTATGGGGATACGCTCCGTCTGAGCTTTTCCGCCACGCGCTACGGCAGGAGCGTCTATGTGGACAGCACGCTCGCGGAATACACACTGACCGAAGGACTTGGCGAAATCGACACGGATGGAACAATTTATATCACCGGACTGAGCACGCAGGACGGAACGCTGACCGTCACGATCGGCGGACAGACCTTCAGCTATGACGTACACGTCGGCAGCAGCTTTGCCGACATCGAAGGGCATTGGGCGCGGGAATATATTGAAACGCTCTATCTCGCCGGGATCGTCAACGGAACAGGCGACGGGACATTCAGCCCGTCTCTGGATATCCGGCGCGGCGATTTTGTCCTGATGCTCTGGCGCGCCTTTGGTCAGCCGGAGGCAGAGACGGAACCGGATACGGCGTTCGCCGATGTTCCGGAGGACGCATATTACGCTGCGGCGGTCGCATGGGCCAAAAGCGCCGGAATCGTAAACGGCGTGCGCGATACGGAATTTGACCCGGAGGGCGTGCTGAGCCGTGAACAGGCGTTCACGATTCTCTACCGCGCGTTTTTTGAAGCGGGCATAGATGCAGCGGATACGTTCGACAGCGCATTGGATGCCTATACAGACCGCGCCGCCCTCTCCGATTACGCTGTCAGTGCCGCCGCTGCGCTGAGCGCTTACGGCATCGTAAACGGCACAGACGGTGCGCTGAACCCGCAGTCGTCCATCACCCGCGCGGAAATGTCCAAAATCCTCTGCCTCGCATTGGAAACCGCCGCTGCCGAATAAATCCGGCTGTGCCAGACAAACAGAAAAAAATCCGGAGTCGTTGTTGACTCCGGATTTTTTGTTGTCAGTTCTGCATTATCAGTTCAGCACGATCGCCTGGATGGCCTCCACCAAATCGACCATCTGTGCGCGCGGGATCAGGGCAAACGGTTCTCCATCCACGGTTGCAAGGCAGCTGGTGCCGTCATACCGGTACAGCACGATGCGAACGGACGGAAACGCTTCATTGTCCAGGAACACGGTCAGCGCGATCTCTTCCTGTCCGGCGGGCGATTCCTCCGTAAATTCGGAAGCAGCGAGCGCTTCCAGCGCGGCCTGCACACCGGAAATTTCGATTTCCTCCTCGCCATACAGCCATTTGCCATCCGCATCGTCCGCGTCTGCGGGCGCGGTCAGCGTGAAGGTCTGCTCCTCCAGCGTGACCTCGATGGAAGCTGCGTCGCTGAAGTCCGCTGTGAACGCCGCCTGATGCCGGAGGTCGTTATAAGTCGCGGCGCTGAGTTTTTCAAAGGTCGCGGCGCTGATTTCATAGATGATTTGAGAGTCTCCGACGCGGGCATAAGCAACGGAAGCGCCGTCCTCGTCCGTTTCCTCCGTATCATCGGCGCGCTCCGCCGCGCTGCGGCTGAGATGCAGCGTATAGCTGCCCTCCGTCCCGTCTTCGTCCGTATAATCGACGGTCACGCTCAGCTCCGGGTCATTCAGACCGTATGTTTCCAGCTCCGCGTCGGTCACATTGTAGCTGACATAGTCTGTCAGGCTGAGAGCGCACAGACTGCTGAGATAGCTGTCAACGCGCGACGTATCCAGAGGCAAATCTCCGGTATAATACCGGTCCTCCGCGCAGACGGAGCGGTTCTCCTCCTCAGAATACCGGATGTCCCATGTTTCTGCTCCGACGATATGGACGGCGGGCACCGCGTCATATTCCAGCGCGGGGTCGTTTGCGATCATATCCCGGATGGTCAGTTCGTAGCTGTCCATAGGGTCGGTGCTGACCAGATAGGCATTTCCGTCCCCAATGGACACATATCGCTGGGAATCCAGCTTGCTGAAATCGCCCAAAGTCAGCGTATAGGTCTCGTCTTCTGTGGTCAGCGTGATCGTACAGATCGGCGCGTCCAGCCCGTATTGGCTGTAATCTTCCACATCCTCAATGGCAAAGCTGACCGAAAAGTCCGAGAACACCGCCAGCAGCTCGTTGATGCGCTCCCCGCTGACCGGGAACGCCTCGTCCTCTTCCCAGCGCCACACCCCGTCCGCATCTTTGCTGAACGCAAGGGATTCCTCATCATAGCTCCAGGAAAGCCCCGTGACCGCATCCGCAGGAACCGATAAAATCACGTCCTCACTGTTCCTGATTTTTTCCTGCCGCTGCACGAGTTTGGTCGCCGCAAAGGTCGCAAGACAGACGGCAGCCAAAACTGCCAGCAGGATATAAATTCGTTTAGACCGATTCATTCTGTCGCCTCCGTTTCTGCAGAACAACGCAAACACCGACGCCCAGAAACGCCAGAGGAATGACGCCGACCATCAGCACCTTCAGCAGCGAGGATGTGGAATCGCTGATCGTCAGGTAATTATAGTTCAGGGACTTGCTGCGGATCGTGATCGCTTCGGATTCCCCGATCATGGCGGAGAGTGCGTTCATGGCAAGGTCGCAGTTCGCGCCGGAGGAATATGCGTTGACCTGTTCCTCCAGAAAATCGCTGGACGAGAACCAGATCAGACTGCCGCCGCTGTCATCCTCGATGGAGACCGCCAGCGCGAAGGGGCCGTCGATATCGCCCTCCTCTTTTTCATACGTCGTCAGGTTATATCCCGCCGTTTTGCTGAACGCGGAGTCCGAAGTGGTGAGCAGCGCGGTCACGGTTCCCGCGCTGCTCTCGCCCGAAACAGTCAACCCGGCGGCGACGGACATCAGAACATTATACTTTTCCGCAATCAGGGAATCTGTAATATCCGCGCTGTTTATCTCCGGCAGCAGCAGATACGGATAGCCGTAGAAAAAGTGATCGCTGTCATTTTCCACCACAATGCCCTCGTTTACCGTGACACCGTAGCGTTCCAGCAGCGTGTTCAGGTTGGTCAGCCCTCCGTCCTCCAACGGGCCGGAAACGACCATCAGTTTGCCGCCGCCTGCGACATAGTCCGCCAGCTTTTCGGCCTCGTCCGTGGAAATATCACTGGCGGGGGCATAAATCAGGACACAGTCCGCCTCGTCCGGCACGGCCTCCACCGTCAGCAGGGAGAAGCTCTGCGTCTCCATGTTGGCTTTTTCAATCTGGTCGGCAAATGTTTCGGGCAAATCGCCCTCCCCGTGTCCCTCCAGCAGATAGAGCTGCGGCAAATCCTCGCTGACAACATAGTCGATGGCTGAAGTAATGGCGCCCTCGCCGTCGAAGGACTCCGCATAAGCTTGATAGGTATAGTAGTCGATTTCATATTCGTAAATATCGCTGTTGCTGATATACCGGCTCCTGTCTCCACATTCCACGATCAGGCTGTTGTTTGGCACATCCTCGTCCGTATACTGTTCTGTGAAGGTGGGATAGGTATCGGGGTTCTTTTTGACCACTGTGATATGATCGGACAGGCTCTCATATTTGGCAAGCAGGTTTTCCAGAATATCGTCCTCTTTGTCGGCCTGCACGATCCAGTAGATCGTCACATCCTGCTCCAGATTGTTGACAACGACCTTTGTGTTGCTGGTCACAGAGTATAGCTGCGAGGAACTGATGTCCAGCTTTGTCCATGTGGATGGCAGAACGGAAACAAAGAGATTGAACACGATCAGAATGGCCAGAACCACGGCGGTGATCACTAAGGAATAACTGCCGCCGCGCAGGGCAAGATTGTTTTTCATCAGTTATACCTCCGTTTCTCCATAGACTGCACCGACAGGAACAGGAAAAACACAATGACCGACAGATAAAAGGCGATCCCGGTCAAATCAAAAACGCCGGTGATAAACACATTAAAGCGTTTGAACAGCGACAGCGCGGTCATGATTTTGGGAAGCAGCCCTTCAAAGGAACCGGCGTTCAGCCAGAAGGCCACCAGCAGCAGCGCCAGAAGCGCAAAGCCCACGATGTATGCCAGCTTTTCGCTTTTTGTGACATAGTTCACCACCGCCCATATGCAGACGATGAGCGCCACGAATGTCGCCGCAGAACCGAAAGTCTGCAAATAAAAAGTCAAGCCCCAAACAGGACTTGACGAAAGGAAATT